>CANQWB010000020.1 GCA_947627435.1 uncultured Bacilli bacterium | reverse complement strand
TTTTTAGTTTTTTAAATATATTTTGTTTATGACAAAATAATTAACCCCCTAGGTATTTTGACAACATATCAAAATAACCTAAGGGGTTATCTTTTTTATATCAAAAGTTCGAATAGTTCGAACAGATTCGTCAATGGTGCGATAGCGGTTGTTATCTACAACTTTTTCGCAAAATTAGGAATTAATACGTAACCCTTGTATCAATTTCTACTAATATTCTAACAAATGATAGAAAAAGTAGCAATACAATTTCGCTACTTTCTTAAAGTTTTAACCATTTGTTTTGCTTCTTGAATATCTTGCTTAGTTACACCTGGATTTAATCTTAAAGGTATTTTTGGTTCTTTTGTTTTTAATATCATAGGTGATAAATGTTTTAATTGCTCTAATGTATATTTATTAACTGGTAAATCTATAATATCAACTCTATAATTATTTACACTTACAAAATTGGCTTCAACATATTGAATAGATATGTCATTTTCGTCTGTTCTTACAATTATTGCTCTATTACCTTTAAGAGGAATATTAAATTTCATATTTGTTAAATCAAAATTATTAATACTTTGTTCTACATAATCCAAAAATACTGGATGTTCCAATAAATAATGGCCTACAGTTGATCCTGGACAATCCTTTACATAATTTCTAAAATCTTTAACACCATTAACAATTTGTTTTTCTATAAAATTACGAATTTTTTCTTCGCTAGCAAATGGTTGAAAATTAGAAATTCTTAATGTTTCTTCACCAACGTATTTTGGATCTTCTAAATGTAAAATAAATTTATCAGTTGATTTTGTATATAAATCTTCCAATTCTTCTCGTGTTACATAACCAGTTTTTTTAGTGCCACTTATAACTCTATTAATTAATAACGCCTTGTCTTGATCTTTAACTGCAAAACTCTCAATAATTGAGCCATCACCAACTCTTATATAAGGAACTTCAAAGTCAAATAATTGGTTTGCAAAATTAATTTTTCCAAATAACCCAATCTTCGAATAATGAGTTGGAATATTTGAATATGGAAATTGTTTTCTTCTTTCATCTTCCATATATTTATTAATTGTAATATGTGAGTCCACATTGTGAGAAAATACAATGCCATCTTTATTAAAAATTGTAATTTCATTTTTATATGGAGCCATTATTTGAATACAATCATCACTAACATAATGATTCTCTATTCTTTGGACTAATTCTGATACCTTTTTCATAAATATTAAACCTCCCTTAATTACTTAACTATTTTAACACATTTATCGTTCAAAATCATCACTTTTGTCAATATTTTTATTATTTTGAATAATATCTAACTCGTTATCATCAATTATATCTTCATCATACAAATCATTTATAAAATCATCATATTTATTGCTAGAGAAGAATTTATCTTGTAAGAATTTAATAAACTTATTCCATAATTCTTTAAAATAACTCAATGTTTCTTTTAGTTTTGATACTTTATCTTCTAATTCATAAATAGTATCATTTGCATTATCCAAATCATATTCTAATACCTCAATTCTATCATCACGAGTTTGGATTTTCTTCTTTAAGTTTCTAACTTCGTTAGAGTGTTCTCTTAAATCATCCTCATATTTTTGTAAAACAACATTTATATCATTAGAATCTCTTAAATTAGAAGTGGTATCATTTGTTTGTTCTATATATTTTTTAATCTTATTTATATTTTCATTAGAAATAGTAAAGTTATTTTTATTAGTGATAGTAGGTTTTAGACTATCAATAATATCATTTATTTCATTAGACTTATTTTGCAAATCATCTGCTTTATTATTTAACTCTTTGAGTTGTTTTCTATATTTTTCTTGTTCTCGTTTAAACTTTTTATATTCATTCATATTCGCAACATTAATATCAACATTTCTACCATCCTCTTTTGCTTTAAGAGTATAGTTCAAATGATAAATTCTATTGAAAGAATTAATGCAATATTCTCTCATTTTATCTTGAATATCAGTTAAACTAATTTTATTAAAGACATCACTTTTTCCAACTTGTTTTTCCATACCATTTTTCATTCCATCTTTAAAAGGAACTCCAACGATATGTAAATGTGGACTAGATTCATCATAATGTATAGTTGCATTAGCAATTTTAAAATTAGGAACAACTTCTTCTAAATCTATGATTTGTTCTTTAAAAACTTCTGTCATTTTATGTTTAAATTTATTATCTTTATCAGCCCAAAAATCCATATCTCCAAGTTCAATAATAATCTCACAAGCAAGATCTCTTTTATTATCATTAGAGATATGATTAAAATAATTATCTATCTTCCTATCATTTCTAGTTTGTTTTTCATTATATCTAATTCTTGCATCTTCAAATAAATCTAAATACAAATTTTTAGTATCTTCAACAATAGATGATGTTCCTTTAATCGTACAAATTAATTCTTGTTCTTCATCATATTTTCTTAAATTGTGTTTATCAACTTTTGATAATTGCTGATGATTTTGGATAGCATTATTAGATAGAGAAGTAGTTCCAGTTTCAGTATTTTTTACACTTCTTCTTGCTTTTTTAGATTTGTTTTTATCATTACTTAAGTGTAATGAATAAGATAGTTCTTCCTTTTCATTCATATTTTTTATTCCCCCTTTGTAAACAAGAGTCCTACTATTTATAGCAAGGTAATTTTGACTTTGACGAAATCTCTAACCCCCTATAGATTTTGACGCAAGCATCAAAATCTGGGGGCTAAGGTTTAGGCAACCTTAGAATCCACCTGTCTTATTTCGTAATATTTCAAAACTTCGTAATGAAATAAAACTACACAAGACTACTGATAAAATATTAAGCACTGCTTATTATTTTATCTATGAAAATTATTCAAGTAATTGCAAACTATCGTAAGCAATTGTTTTCATAATTTTATTTTTTATCATCTAATTTAGATTTAATGTCATTCCATTCTTTTTCAATTTGTTCTCTCCTTTTTCTAGTTTCTTCATCTAGTTCATATTCAGTAGAATTAACTACTGGTGGTATATATTCAAACACTTCTTCTTCATTTTCTAGTATAGATTTATCTCCCTCATTAACATAAATAACACCTAGTTTAAGTTGTTCTAGTTTATCCATTTTTCTATAATCTTCTAGTGGAAATATTCTCACTATTCTTCGTTCTTCATATCCGTTAAAGAACATCACTTTATCATTGTAATAATATGTTGCTTCAAAATATCCTACATTGTAAAATTCTCTTAATCTGAAAATATGTTCACTAACTTTATCAAACGGAAGATACTCACTAAATCTCAATTTTGTAACGACATTACCCATTAAAGCATAATCTTTTTTATCGATATATCCTGCATCATATAATTTATTACAAGGTTTAGCAATACTTTCTCTAAAAAATATTTCATCAACTTTGCATATATGATTTGATGTTTCATATAGTTTTATTTCATCTATATAATTCATAACTAGATTTGCTTTTTCTTCTCTTGTTAGTTCTTCCCAACTAAAATTTCTTTCTTTATATTCTTCTGGGTAAAGTATTTGATTGATATAATCAATATCTCTTTTAATTAAAATATCTTCTGGAGTAAATTGTAAAACTTCACATACTTCACACTCGTTTAATCTATTTTCTAATTCAGTTATTGTTGTTTCTACAATTTTTCGTTCTTCATCATATTCTTCTAACTTAAATGTTCCATTAACATATGCTTTTTTAATTCTATCTAATTTTTGATTTTGATTAGATATTTCTTTTTTGATTTCTTCTTTTGGATTTTCTATCTTTGTTTTAATCATTGGTAGTAGTGTTTGATTAACAACACTATCATATTCATAAATATCATTAATAAAATGTTCTATTTCTCCTTCAATATCTGTTTCTTTAATAGTTAATTTACAATCATTACAATAGTAATAATAGTAAGAATTACCATTCTTTTTAGTTGTGGCTTTTCCACCTAAAATACGATTACATTTAGGACATCTTAACTTTTGTAAAAATAGATATTCTAGTGTTCTTTTATAACTTCTTGAATTTTTCTTCTTTTGTACTTGGCATTCTTCCCATAACTCTTTTGATACAAGAGGTTCAACAACATCTTTATAATAAATGGGATTTTTAGTTCTTTTACCATGAACAAAATCACCTTTATATATTTCATTTTCTAGTATTTTTTGAATAGTAGAATCATACCAATTTGTTCTTCCTAATACTTCTTCTTTTTTAAAGATATTAGCAATTGTTTGATAAGAGTTACCCTCATAATACAAATTAAATATTCTAACAATTATATCTTTAGTAGATAAATCTGGTACTAATATTTTTCCATCTCTTTTATAACCTAATGGACTTTTATGTGGGATGTGACCAGAAGTGATTGCTCCAGCCAAGCCAATTTTAGTTCTTTCACTTGTTCTTTCAATTTCGTTTTGACTAACTGTTGTTAAAAGTCTTGCAACCATTTTACCATTAGCATTAGTTGTATTTATATCATCATTTGCACAATCAAGATAAGCATTGTTTTCATCTAAAAATTTCATAATATGTTCCATATCATAAACACTTCTTGTTAATCTATCTAGTTTTAATACGACAATAGTGTTACATTTTTTATCTCTTATATCTTGTAATAGTTCTTCAAATGCTGGTCTATGATTTCCAGTTTTTGCACTTATTCCAGCATCCTTATAAACCTTATATACTTCATAATTTTTATATTCACACATAGCACGAAGTCTTTTCTCTTGTTCTGGTAAACTAAAACCTTCACGAGCCTGATCTTCTGTGCTTACTCTAATATAAATTCCTGCTATTTTCCTTTCTTCATTCATAATTCTAATTCCTTTCTTATTCTTTATCAAAAAAGAGGCGACAAAGACATTTAATTTTGTTTTATGTCTTTGACACCTCTATAAATTTCATTATGTTGATTATTAAATTTGTTTTATATTAACCCCACAAAAACATAAAACTTCCTTTATTGCTTTTCTATTATAGATACTTTGAATGTAAAGTCAAGACATAATTACCATTTTTTGCCTATTTAAAGGCAATTTTAGAAGAAGTTGATACATTTTAATACATTTAATCTAATGATTTAATAAAACCCTCTAAATCTTTTATTTCAATGCTATTTCTTAAATTTCCAATATAAATAGTTTTAGAATAGTTAAATACTAGAAAAGTAATACCTTTGATAATAACTCTATGAGGTTCTATGTAGGAGAGATTGGTTCTCTTAATATTTTTAATACAACCATTTATTATAGTAGGTTTTATATTACAAAAATCACAAATAAACTCTATTTTCTTTTTTAATTCTTCATCAAAGTGTAATTCTTTACTAACTATACTTACCATTTTTATCTGTCCTTTCTTAAATCACAAAAAAATATCAACTTCTTTTTGAAATTGATACTTTTTATATATAAAGTTCTAAAAAGTTAGAACAGATTTCCCAATGGTGCAGGTGAAGGGACTTGAACCCCCATGCCGTAAGGCACTAGATCCTAAGTCTAGCGCGTCTGCCAATTTCGCCACACCTGCAAAGTGGTGGACCCTGATGGACTCGAACCATCGACCGTCCGGTTATGAGCCGGATGCTCTAACCAACTGAACTAAGGGTCCATGTCATTTAGACTTTTATATCATATCATATTACTATATAATATGCAAGAAAATTAAAAAAATTTCGACGAAAAAAGTTAATTTTTTGTCAATAAAACTATAGTATAATATATCAAGATTTCTTTTCATTTGAGAGTGTTTATGCTATAATAACAAAGAAAGGTGATTCTATGAAATTGTATAATACATTGACAAGACAAATCGAAGAGTTTATTCCACATGATCCCAATGAAGTGAAGATGTATACTTGTGGTCCTACTGTGTACCATTATGCACATATTGGAAATCTTCGTTCTTATATTTTTGAAGATATTTTAGAAAAAACACTAAAATATGTAGGATATTCAGTCAATCGTGTGATGAATATCACGGATGTTGGACACTTAAGTAGTGATTCTGATTCTGGTGAAGATAAAATGGTAAAAGGTGCAAAAAGAGAACATAAAACCGTTCTAGAAATCGCCGATTTTTATACCCAAGCATTTTTCCATGATTTAGAAGATTTACATATTAAAAAACCAGATACGATTTGTAAGGCAACTTCTATAGTTGATTTTTACTTACATATGATTGATGTTTTAATGGAAAAAGGATATGCTTATCAATCAGGTGGTAATGTGTATTTTGATATTAGTAAATTAGATGATTATTATCAGTTAACAAACCATAAGATTGATGATATGGTAGTGGGAGTAAGAGAAGGTGTAGAAGAAGATTCTTTCAAAAAAAATCAAGCCGATTTTGCTTTGTGGTTTACCAAATCTAAATTTGATGATCAAGAATTAAAATGGGAATCGAAATATGGAACAGGATATCCCGGATGGCATATTGAATGTTCAGGAATTAGTATTAAATATTTAGGAGAATATTTAGATATTCATTGTGGGGGAGTGGATAATATTTTTCCACATCATACCAATGAAATTGCCCAAAGTGAGGCTTACTTAGGACATCCTTGGTGTCGTTATTGGTGCCATGGAGAACATTTAAATGATAGTACTGGAAAAATGAGTAAATCTAAAGGAGAATTTTTAACATTATCTCTTTTAAAAGAAAAAGGGTATAATCCACTTGTATATCGTTTATTCTGTTTAGAATCACATTATCGTAAGCAACTGGTATTTAGTTTTGACAACTTAGATCGTGCAGCATCTACCTATGAAAAATTGATTCGCCGTATTCAACATTTACAAGCAAATGTATCAGGAACATTACAAACAGATTTATTCCAACAATATCAAAACCAATTTCAAATGCAATTAGAACAAGATTTAAATACTGCCAATGCCTTAACTGTTTTATATGATGTTATAAAATCTGAAACATTAAATACTTATACGAAACTTGCTTTAATTGAAAATTTTGATACTGTTTTATCACTTGGATTATTAGAACAAAAAGCAGACACGATCGATGTTCAACAAGACGCTTACATTCAAACGAAAATTCAAGAAAGAAATCAAGCCAAACAAAACAAAGATTACGTTTTAGCGGATCAAATACGTGATGATTTATTAAAAATGGGTATTTTATTAAAAGATACAAGAGAAGGTACTGTATACGAAATAGAAAAGAGGTAATTTATGAGCTATTTTACATTAGGTTACGAAAATATGATAACAATTGGACTTGCGATTTTAGGATTTGTCATTGTTTTAGTTGCACAATTTCGCATCAATTCTGCTTATGCGAAAACAAAAGCGATTGAAAGCTCTAAAAAATTGTCAGGACAAGAAGTAGCCCGTCAAATTTTAGATCAAAATGATTTAAAAGATATTTATATAGTAGAAACAAAGGGTACATTAACAGATCACTATGACCCAAGTCGTAAAGTCATTCGACTATCTTCTGATGTATTTCATGGAACATCGATTGCATCGATTTCCGTTGCTGCACATGAGTGTGGACACGCCATTCAAGATAAAGAAAATTATTCTTTTATGCGTATTCGTAGTGCTCTTGTTCCATTTGTCAATCTCATCAGTTATATTGGATATTTTGCTGTCGTCATTTCTTTACTTGCAGGTATTACTGGATATTTAATGGTAGGTATTCTGATTTTATGTGCTACTATTTTATTCCAACTTGTCACCTTGCCCGTTGAATTGGATGCTTCTGCAAGAGCAAAAGTAGAATTAGAAAAATTAAACCTCATTACTAGTTCGGAAAAAGAAGATGTAACTTCTATGTTAGGAGCAGCGGCAATGACATATGTTGCAAGTTTGATATCTTCTCTTATGAGTTTACTGAGATTAATTATTATGTTTCGTAATAATGATGACTAAAAAAGTGTTTTTTAAAAACACTTTTTATAATCCTTTTATTTGTGATGAAATCGTGATATTTTTTAAAATTCCTGTTGAAAATTCCAAACATGCACAAGCTTGTTGATTGGATATTATTTTCCAAGGTTTTACATTTTTATAATAAGCCACAATTTGATGATGAGAATTGATCATAAGGATATCAATGGGTTGCCTCATAAAAAAAGTATGGAGACTAGAACATTTTGGAAAGTATAATCCATACGTAAGTTTTTTCTTTTGCAACATCATGCCTTTTAATCTTGGCAAAAAATGTGTACATGGTTTGATGGATAATATTTGATTTTCAACTTCAATGGTCATTTTATCACCACAATCAATATAACATAATAAAAAGTATTTGACAAATTTTTGAAAAGAGTATAATATGGATATAGAAATGAATCGTAGCAGGAGGGATTTTATGACAAGATGGAATCAGAGGGGGCAAGCCCTTGTCGAATATTTATTAATCATCGCAGTAATTAGTGTAGTTGTAGTCAGTGTAGTCAAACTATTAGGCGGTTATTTGCAAGATTCTATGACCAAATCCTCTTGTGCTTTAGTTGGAAAAGTGTACGTGGAAGGTTCAAAGCCAGGAGAAGGAAAATGTGTTGACCAATAAAATGATACCTTGTATCGTTTTTTTATTGAGTAATATCTTTTTTTTTGCTATAATGGATATTAAGGTAAAGAGGCGTGATGATATGAGAAAAACAAGTGGTCAAGCACTCGTTGAATTCGTAATGATATTACCTGTCTTTTTGTTGTTGGTATTTGCGGCTATTGATTTTGGTACCATAATTTATGAAAAATATCGTTTACAAAATGATTTGGATGTAATCAAAGAATTCTATGAGAACAATCAAGAACAACAAATAAATCGTTATCTTTCTGAAAATGGTTTAGAACTACAATATGAGAAAAAAGATACCTATACCCGATTGATTGTTTCGAAAAGTATCCATATTACGACGCCGGGATTGAATCGTGTACTAAAAGATCCATATACGGTAGAAGAAAGTGTAACAGTACTGCATGATGAATCATAGAGGCCAAACTTTAGTTCTATTTATTCTATTACTTCCAGTTTTACTACTTGTACTGGGATTTCTAGTAGATATAGGCTATTTACATATAGAAAAACGAAAAATAAATGATACAGTCGATATGGTACTCGATTATGGAATGACTCATATTGATTCTGCTACTGTAGAAGAAGAAATGCATCGATTGTTAATTTTGAATCTTAAAACAGTGGATGAAGAAACAATTGAGATAGAAGAAAATTCTGTTACTGTAACGGTATCCAAAAAAATCAACCGTATTTTTCCATTTTTGTTTCAAGAAGATAGTAATACGATACGTGTTCAAAAATCCAAAAGAATTTAAAGGAGTGATAATATGGCAGTAAGACAAGCAAAAATTATAACGGTAACTTCTGTCAAAGGAGGAACTGGTAAAACCACCACTTTACTCAATTTAGCGGGTATTTATGAGAAGAAGAAAATGAAAGTTTTAATTGTTGATTTAGATGTCTATTCTGGTGGTGTAGGTGTTTCTCTCAATATTAATGTTGACCATGATTTATTTCAACTCATGGATGATTTAAACAACAACCGTTTCCGTAATATGGAAGATTATATTGTTGCTTATGATGAATATATTGATGTCATACCAGCTCCTAAAGATCCAAGAACTTCTGGAAAAATAAATAGTAAATATTTACAAGTAATTTATTCTAAAGTCAAATTGAAATATGATGTGATTCTAGTAGATACTAGTCATGATTTAAGTCAACTGAATTTAGTGAATCTAGATTATAGTGATCAAATACTATATGTAATTACCAATGATCCTGTGGATTTGAAAAATATGAGAACCATGGTTTCCATTTATCGTGATATGGATAAAAAGAATTATTTCATTATTTTAAATGAAGCCAGTGATCGTCAAAAAAATTATTTTTCAGAGTATGATATTAAAAATATTTTAAAAGATAATATTGATTATACTATTCCTGTTTCTTTTTATATCAAAAACATTGATAAATATGTACTTGATGGTAAAATCTTAACATTAGATTCTCATATTCAAAAAAAACATAAAAAAGATATTGAACATTTTGAAAAATTGGCACAAGCATTACTCAAAGATCCAAAGAAGTAGGTGAAACTATGGAAAAAAGATTTCAAGAAGAATTTGATATTCGTGTAGAAAATCCTAACATGCAAGAAATGCGTGATTATGATGCTTTTCCAAATAAAGGATTACTCGAAGAATTGCGTAATAAAATCATACAAAATTTAATTGATCACAATATTACCACAACTGGTACCATGGATGAATTTGTCAAATCTGAAATCAATAAAACAATTGAAGGTTACGATTTAACCAATGTAGAACGTAATTACATTTATAACTTAATTGACAATGAAATTAGTGGATATGGACCTCTAACCGAATTACTTGATGATAAACAAATTACAGAAATTATGGTGAATGGTACCAATGAGATATATATTGAATTAGATGGACAAGTGATTAAAGATGATAGTGTCTCTTTCATTAACGATGATCATATTATTCGTACGATTCAACGTATGATTCAACCTATTGGTAGAACGATTGATACGGCAACTCCTATGGTAGACGCCAGATTAGAAGATGGTTCTCGTTTGAATGCAGTTATCCCACCACTTTCTTTAAAAGGACCAGTTTTAACCATTCGTAAATTTAAAGAAGAACTTGCTAATATCGATGACTTTTTAAGAAGTGGAGCTTTAACACCTTATATGGCTCGTTTCTTAGAGGCTTGTGTTCAGGCCAAATTAAACATTATCATTTGTGGTGGTACTGGCGGAGGTAAAACAACATTATTAAATGTATTATCTTCTTTTATTGGCAAACACGAACGTATTATTACAATTGAAGATGCTGCGGAATTAAAGTTAGAACAAGAACATGTTATTTCTTTGGAAACACGTCTTACCAATTATGAAGGACAAGGAGAAGTTACAATTCGCGATTTGGTTTTGAACTCTCTACGTATGCGACCAGATCGTATCATTGTTGGAGAAGTACGTGGAAAAGAAGCATTTGATATGTTACAAGCTATGAATACCGGACACAATGGTAGTTTGACTACGATGCATGCCAATTCTCCAGTCGATGCACTCAATCGTTTGGAAACTATGATTTTAATGGCAGGAATGGAAATCCCTGTCAAAGCCATTCGCGAGTATATTGAAAATGCGATTGATATTGTGATTCATATTCAAAGACTTGCAGATGGAAAAAGAAAAATAACCAGTATTTGTGAAGTGGCTGGTTTTGATCAAGATAGTATTATTGTAAAAGAAATTTTCTCTTTTGTTCAAACAGGGCTTTTAGACAATGGAGAAGTGATAGGGGAATTTTTAATGCACGACTATGTACCAGATGTATATGAAAAAATGGTAAGTCGTGGTATTGATACATTAAAAGATATATTTGAAATCGGGTGATGTTATGAATAATAGTGGGTTTTCATTATATGAACAGTTAGAAGCAACCAATCAAGTGCTTTCTTTCTCGTACACACCTACATCTTCTACATCACGATATACGTATGATGTTATAAAAGATGGTAAAGTATTTGAAACCTATCAGGTAAGTGGAAAACAAACAAGTGAAATCTTTTTAACAGAAACAGGGACTTATCAAATCCGTGTAACAGAGTATCAAGGTAGAACGAGTAAAACGATTGAAAGTGGTCTTTATTCTATTGATATGGAAAGCCCTGTCATCCGTTTAAAAGAAGGAGATATGCTTACTATAGAACAACCAAAAAAAGATTCTATTATAGATATGAATCAATATATTGTTGCATATGATGAACAAGATGGAGATTTAATATCTTTAGTAACTTCCAATGCAGATACGATTGACTGGAAGAGTACAGGTATGAAAGAAATTGTGTACACAGTTTCTGATCAAGCGGGAAATACTACCACAAAAACAGTTTCTGTTAGTGTGGTAAGAAATCAACAAATGCCTCTTTTTGCCATTCAATTTTCTGTATTATTTGGAATTGCTATACTGATTATTTGGTGGTTACGTTATCAAAAGAGTTTACGTTTAGAAAGAAGACTATCTCGTTATAGTATTCGTGGATTAAAAGATCATTCGATTTCCATTGTGGAAAAAGTAATTCATTTTTGTTATAAGAGCAATATGGTATTATCGAAACTATTTCAAAAATCCGTATTTTTAAAAAAATACAGTAAACGTTATGATAAATATATTCCATTATACCGACCTTTTTATCAAACAGGTATGGATGCAGTAGCAACTAAGTTTATCTCAGGATGCGGTTTTATTTTAATTGCCATCTTTACTATGGCATTTGAACGTCATATATTTGCAAGTTATGAACTCTTATTACCATTTATTTTTGGTTTCTATTTACCAGATATCTTATATTTTTCAAAATATAAATTATACCGAAATACTTTAGAAAACGATTTATTACAAGCTATTATTATTATGAATAATGCTTTTAAATCAGGTAGAAGTATTACTCAAGCGATTGATCTGGTTACCAAAGAATTGGAAGGTCCAATTGCCGAAGAATTTAAAAAGATGTCTCTTGAGTTATCTTTTGGTATATCCATTGAAGAAACATTTAAACGTTTTGCAAAACGTATTCAGTTAGAAGAAGTAACCTATTTGACGGCGTCTTTATCTATTTTAAATCGAACAGGTGGAAATATTATCAAAGTCTTTACTTCGATTGAACGTTCTTTATTTAGTAAGAAAAAATTAAGATTAGAACTCGCATCTTTAACTGGAAGTTCAAAAATTATCGTGTATGTTCTATTCTTAGTTCCGCCTTTATTTATTTTATTTATTAGTTTACTCAATCCAAGTTATTTTGTTCCACTTTATACAACACCAATTGGACTGATCTTATGTGGAATGATATTGCTTATCTATATTGGATATATTTTAGTTGTTCGTAAAGTCATGAAAGTAAGGATGTGATAAAATGAATCATAATTTCACACGTCGTATTTATTCTGAGCAGGAAATTGCAAAAGTAGAATCGCAATTATTACTACTTGGAGATGATGTCAAATACGATGCAATTACATATATGAATATTCGAGTTTTAACATCTATCTTAGTATTTATTTTATCTCTTTCTATCATTCGTTTAGGTTATCTATTCGCACCTTTAATTACCATTTTCTATTATTATCTATTTGGTTATATGACTTTAATAAGACCGAGAAAGATAAGAATACAAAAATTAGATCGCGAAGCTCTTCACTTTTTTGAGATTTTAACACTTACTTTAGAGTCTGGAAAAAATTTGGAAAGTGCTTTAGAAATGACAGTATTTAATGTCGATTCGGAAATTTCAAGTGAGTTTAAAAAAACATTATTTGAAATTAAATTTGGTAAATCTTTGATGGAAGCTTTAGAAGATATGAAAAAAAGAATCCCATCTGAAACAATCAATAATATTATTTTAAATATTACACAAACGAGTGTATTTGGGAACAGTATTATTGATACCATGTACAATCAAATTGACTTTTTACGTGATAAACAAATTTTGGCAATCAAAGGGGAAATGGCTAAAATACCAAATAAAATTAGTATTATTTCGGTTCTGTTTGTGGTACCGCTTATTCTATTATTGATATTAGGTCCATTTGTGATCAATTTGTTAGCTTAGGGGAGGAAAAGTTATGTATCATTTTATTGGAATTAAAGGATCAGGTATGAGTGCACTTGCACAAATTATGCATGAATTGGGTTATGAAGTACAAGGAAGTGATGTTGAAGAAACTTTCTTTACGGAAAAAGGTTTAAGAGAACTAGGCATTCCTATTTTGTCATTTAGTGAAAACAATATTCAGGAGGGAATGAAAATTATTCGTGGTGCTTCTTTTGGTGATGATCATCCCGAAGTCGCTCGTGCGATTGAAATGAATTTACCAATGTATACTTACTCAGAAATGGTTGGAAATTTAACGAAAAAATTTAAAACGATTTGTATTGCAGGATGCCATGGAAAAACAACAACTTCGGCTATGTTATCCCATGTTATGAGTGAATTAAAAGGCGCAAATTATTTGATAGGAGATGGAACTGGTTTTGCAGCTCCTGATAATGAGTACTTTGTTTTGGAATCTTGTGAATACAGGAGACACTTTTTAGCTTATACACCAACTTATGCTATTATTACCAATATTGATTTGGATCATGTCGATTATTTTAAAGATATCAATGATGTTATAGATGCTTATCAAGAATATGCAAATAATGCTGAAAAAATGGTAATTGCTTGTGGTGATGATCCTTATACGCACTCACTAGAAGTGAATCCACCAATTTTCTATTATGGATTAGATGATGATAATGATATTATCGCTAGCAATATAGAATATAAAGAAGATGGAACGAGTTTTGAAGTGACAGTCGAGGGAAATTATTATGGTTTCTTTGATTTACCAATATATGGAAAACATATGCTTCTTGATGCCTTAGCTGTAATTGCTACTTGTTATTATGAACGTTTAGAAGCCAAAGATGTTGCAAGGGTATTTAAAACATTTACAGGAGCACGTCGTAGATTTTCAGAAACTGTAGTCGGAGATACGATTGTGATTGATGATTATGCACATCATCCAAATGAAGTAAAAGCAACAATTAAAGCCGTAAAACAAAAATATCCAAATAAAAAAATTATTACTGTATTTCAACCACATACATTTTCTCGTACGCAAGAATTTGCAAGTGATTTAGCAAGTGCTATGAATATTGCTGATTATTCTTATGTTATGGAAATTCATCCTGCTCGTGAAAAACAAGAAGATTTTGAAGGTGTAACTAGTCAACTCATTATTGATCAATTAGATCATGGTGATCATATTACAATGAATGATGCTGCCCGTCTTGTGGAACATAAGGGTTCTGTAATTCTATTTATGAGTCCAAATGATTTACATCTATTAGAAGATGAATTGATAAAACTTTTATCTGAGGAAAATTAACGTAAACTAAAAGTATAAGAATCTTGAATAAAAGATTCTTTTTTGATATAATTGAAATATCAAATCAAACATATTTTGTCGAAATAGAATGGGGAATCAAGATGAAAGAAAATAAATGTAAAGGGTTTACATTGATAGAATTACTTGCTGTGATTGTTATACTTGCTGTGATTGCATTAATCACAGTACCGATGATAATGAATGTAATTGAAAAATCAAGAAAAGAAGCATTTAAAGATAGTGTGTTGGGAGCATTTGAAGCAGTAGATTACTATTTATTAAAAAATAATCTAAGTGAAATCACAGAAGAAGGTATTAATGTCACAGATTTAGATTTAAAAAATAATCGTTTAAGTGGAAGTATTCACAAAAATGAAGAAGGAAACTTAGAAGTAGTAAATGTAAGTGATGGAAGATATTGTGCACAAGGAATTCAAACCAAATTAGTGATTACAAAAGGAACCTGTGGTTCAGGAAGTGGAGCCGAAGGTACAGAAGGAAATGGATCAGGGGGATCATCAGGTACAACTGGAGGAACTGGAAGCGGAGGTTCTGGGACTGCAACAAAAATATATGGAGTAAAAAGAAGTATTGAAAGTGAATCATCAGTATGGGAAAGAATAGGGGATGCTACCAATTTAGTCGCACAAGCACAAATAGGAGAATCAGCAGAAGAAATTCAAAATGATTTTGATAATATCTATCCATGGAGTGATATCAAGACATATAATTACAATACAGAAACGCAACAAATAACAGCCTGGATAGGCGATAATAATTTCAGCTTTGATGGAAGTAATGGAGAAGTATTAACATATATTCCAGAATTCTATTATAGAAGATATCAAGAAAATGGGTATGAATATATTTATATATCCAATCATAAGGTAAATGATAATTATTCAAAAAGTGATGCTTTCTCAATAGGAAGATACATATTATCGTTTGATCGAAGTAACTCCAAATTTCATAGTGCCAGTGGTGTATCTCTTTATGTGAATAAAACAATAACACAATTTAGAAATTTTGCGAAGACATTAGGAGATGATTTTGGCCAACTTGATTATCACTATTTTATCATTCAACTATTATATTTAGTGGAATATGCGGACTATAATTCACAAGCCAAATTAGGAAAGGGTAATGTCAACAATCATGAAGGTTTATTAGGTGGCGGATGTAATGATTTAGGAATGAAATCCGGGACATTAGTAGACGATGGAAAACATTCGATGATATATCGAGGAATGGAAGATATCTATGGAAATATATATCAATATGTAGATGGAATTAATATCAAAGATTATCAAGTATTTGTATGTTATGATCCTAGTCAATATGAATCGAATAAGTATGATGGATGTTACAAACCATTAGGATATATCAATGCAAATAGTGAAGGATATATCCAAAAATTAGGATATGACAAAAATCAACCATTAATTGCTTTTCCAATCGAAATAGGTGGAAACGAAAATACATATATATCTGATTATTATTGGCATGCTAGTGGAAATCAACCAGTTTGTCTGGGTGGTTCTTATTCTTTGATTGATTCTAAAGCTGGTTTGTGGAGTTGGATGGCTAGAAATAATAGTACCAACATCGGTGCTCGTCTTATTAAATATAAATAATTAAAAAATATAAATAATGAAAAAGAAGATTTTACTTAGAATCTTCTTTTTGTATATTTGTAATTTTATCTGTATTTTTAAAACTTAATTTTGCTATTTGTTTTAATATATCGAATCCATGTTTTTGTACTAACTGTTTTCCAGCGTCATCTACTATAGTTGCAGCTCCTTTCGGAAGTGTCATTCCTGCTATTTTGCTTAATTTATCAAATTCTTTAATGAATACATAACGACTAATCATCGAAGCACAGGCAACAGATAGACATTTACTTTCTGCTTTGGTCATAAAAGTAATATTACGGTAAGTAGGTGTGCCTTTTAAATAATTAAAATATACATTTGGTTTTGCAAATTCATCTACAACAACATAATCAGCATTTGGATATTGTTCTGTCATTTTTAACAATACTTTATTATGAAGTATGGCTTTAATTTTATTCATGTTAATATCGTCATTATATTTTTCATTGTATTCCTGATTAGATAATACATAACAAGCATATGGTATTTTTTTGATAATTTTCGGAACTAATTCTAAGATTTTAGAATCATCTAATTTTTTAGAATCTTTTACACCTAATTCTTCTAAAAAAGAAATGTTTTCCTTTGCTACATAAGCACCTGTCACAACAATTGGCCCAAAATAATCTCCCGTTCCAACTTCATCAGAACCAATTGTAGAAGCAAAGTAGATTTTTTTATTGATTGCCATTTCTTCTTTTTCTTTTTTCTTTTTATCTTCGCTATTTTTTTCTTGCAGATTGGCATTTGGATTTAAATGTCTTTCTGTTTCTTTCCATAAATTTGCATCAATATCTGCACTAATTCCTTGAAAGACTACTTTTCCAGATTCATACAAAGTAACAACAGTATCTGCTTCATCGGCTTGAAAGATTGCATACGCAGGTGTTTTTGGTCTTTTTTTATCTTCAAAATATTCAATCATTTTTTCTTTTGTATTTTCACTTACTTTAAATGAGATCGTCATACTATCAACTCCATCTATCTTTATTCTACCATAAACATGGGAATATTTCTTTCTTTTTTGTTATTTTTGTAATATAATAAAACTAGAAGGGAATGATAAATAATGAATATCATAGATGCAGTGATTATTTTATTCATTTTAGCAGGAGCGGTTGTTGGTTTCAAAAGAGGTTTTACCAAACAAGTTTTATCATTTCTAGGCATTTTTGTCGTAGTAGTTCTTGCTTTTTGGTTAAAAAATCCAGTTTCTATATTTTTATACGAACATTTGCCATTTTTTAAATTTGGTGGTGTTTTAAAAGGAGTGACTGTACTTAATATTGCTCTTTATGAATTTATAGCATTATTGATCATACTTGCGATTTTAACACTCATTTTAAAAGTACTGGTATTCGCAAGTTCTATCTTTGAAAAAATATTAAAGTTTACCATTGTACTTGGAATTCCGTCTAAAATACTAGGTGCAATCGTTGGTGTCATCGAATCCTTTGTATGGGTATTTATTTTACTATATATATTTACATTACCAGTATTTCATATTGATATCATCCATGAATCAAAATTCAAAGATGCGATTTTAAAACATACTCCAGTATTATCTGGTTTTGCTGACGAAACATTACAGGTAATTGAAGAATTTACATCTTTAAAAGAAAAATATGAACAGACTCCAAATGCCAATGAATTTAATAAAGAAACATTGGATTTATTCTTAAAATATAATATTATTACTGTGAAATCAGTCGATCGATTAATAGAAAAAAATAAATTAGAAATCGATGGTATTGAAGAAGTATTAAATCATTATCGTACGGAAGTATCCGATACAAATTAGAAAGGAAAAAATATGAACGTTACAATTGGAAATGAAGAAAATTTTGGAACATTAGTAGCAGGGGAACTTACACTAGTCGATTTTTTCGCAGAATGGTGTGGTCCATGTAAAATGTTAAGTCCTATTTTAGAAGAATTAGCAAGTGATCGTAGTGAAGTAAAGGTCGTAAAAATTAATGTGGACGAAAATCCTAATCTTGCAAAAACATATGGAATTATGAGCATACCTACAATTGTCTTATTTAAAAATGGACAGTCCGTTGCCAAAAAGATAGGATATTTTCCAAAAGAACAATTAGAAGAATGGATTAGCGAAAATAAATGATCAGATGGTCATTTATTTTTGTAGTATTTGTATAGAATCTTTGATATAATAGAACTATAGTGAAGAGGTGGACTATGTTTCAAAGAAAAGATAAGCAAAAAGATCAAACAGTCGATTATGGAAAATTAAATGAAGTGATTCGCATTTCACAGAGAATACTTCGTATTGTATATGTATTAATTGTTATTTTAGCTGTTTATATTATTACCATGCTGTTTAAAGAATTAAATTTAAAATCTACAATACTCGTTGTTTTGAAAACCATTTTTCCACTTTTTATTGGATTATTTATTGCATGGTTATTCGATCCTTTTGTAAAATGGCTCAAAAAGAAAGGGATTCATAGAGGTTTGGGGACACTCATTACCTATATTTTATTAATAGGTGGTCTAGTACTTGTCATTGGAACAATTATTCCTGTACTTTCTAATCAAATTAATGATTTTGTAAAAACGATACCTTCTGTTTTTCATACAGTACAAAATTGGATTGATCAAATTTTTCATCAATTGAATAATTTGGGCAGTTTTGATGCTCTTGCTGTAAAAGCAGAACTATTCAAAAAAATAGAAGAATTTGGAAATAATCTTACCAGTTCTTTACCAGAAATGACCGTTAATTTTGTAAGCAGTTTCTTTTCTGGTGCTAGTAGTTTTGTCATAGGACTTATTATCGGATTTTATTTATTAATGAGTTTTGATAATGCAGGAGATATGGTAATTACATTATTACCAAAAAAAATGCAAACAGACACAAGAGATTTATTCAATGATATCAATACATCTTTACGTCATTTTGTGCAAGGTGCGGTATTAGACTGTTTATTGATTTTTATTGTTAGTTCGTTAGGCCTTTGGTTGGTAGGATTAAAAGCACCACTTTTATTTGGATTATTCTGTGGAATTACTAATATTATACCATATGCGGGGCCTTATATAGGAGGCGCTCCAGCAGTTATTGTGGGCTTTTCACAAGGACCAATGATTGGTATTTTTACGTTGATTGTAATTGCTTTGATTCAATTTATTGAAGGAAACTTTTTCCAACCTTTGATTATGAGTAAAACAACAAAATTGCATCCTGTTACGATTATCATAGGATTACTTGTATTTGGATATTTTTTCGGTATTATTGGAATGGCTATTTCAACACCAATTATCGCCGTATTGAAATCTATCTTTATGTTCTTTGATGAAAAATATGGTATTTTAAATTATAATGATTAAAGTAAGGAGAATAAATATGGAATTTCACAATAAACATCCTAAAATATTTTTAATTGCTGGAAAAGCTCGACATGGAAAAGATACAATAGGCAATTATATTAAAGAATACTATTCCAATCAAAAATGTATTTTTCTTTCTTTCGCGCATTATATAAAAGAATATGCAATGTGTATTAGTGACTGGGATGGTCAAGATGAAACCAAACCCCGTGAGTTGCTCCAAAAATTAGGAACGGAATTAATTCGTGAACAAATCGATGAAATGTTATTTATTCATCGAATGATAGAAGACATTCGTGTTTATTCTTATTTTTTTGATATCATCATTATTACAGATGCTCGTTTAGAACTTGAAATTACAACCATTCGTAAAACTTGTTCCAATGTAACGGTAATTCATGTGGAGCGTCCTAGTTTAGTATCGGAACTTACTCAATCACAACAACAACATCGTACAGAAACTGGATTAGATCATTTCCATGATTATGATTACTGTATTGTGAATGATGGTACATTAGATGCATTGAAACAAAAAGTAGAAAAATTATTAGAAGAGGTAGAGTAATATGAATTTAAAAGATTTATATATTAATTTTTTTATCAGTAAAGGACATAAGCAAATTCCTTCTGCTCCAGTCGTACCGGAAAATGATCCTACAGTTCTTTTTAATACAGCTGGGATGCAACCTTTAATTCCTTATTTAATGGGGCAACCTCATCCATATGGAACGCGTTTGGTAGATTATCAGAAATGTATTCGTTTGACAGATTTAGACAATGTAGGAGATAAAACACACCATACATTTTTTGAAATGCTTGGAAACTGGAGTTTAGGTGATTATTTCAAAGAAGAAAGTATTACATGGAGTTTTGAATTTTTAACACAAGTTTTGAATATACCATTGGAACGTCTGGCTGTTACTGTATTTGAAGGAGATGCGTATATTCCGCGAGATGAAGTAAGTGCAAATGTTTGGAAATCATTAGGATTGTCAGAAGATCGTATTGCTTATTTAGGTGCGGAACATAATTTCTGGATCGCAGGTGAGTCTGGTCCATGTGGTGGAGATACTGAAATTTTTTATTGGCGTAGTTCAGATCCTATTCCTGAAAAATTTGATCCAGAAGATGAACGTTGGGTGGAAATTTGGAACAATGTGTTTATGCAATATCACAAAGATGCTGATGGAACGGTAACTGAATTATCACAAAAGAATGTGGATACAGGTATGGGATTAGAACGTGTGGTTGCTATCTTGGAAGGTGTCGATGATAACTATCAAACTTCAGTATGGAAAGATGTAATTCAAAAAATAGAAGAAATCAGTGGTCTTACATATCAAGGTCATGAAGAAAGTATGCGCATTATCGCAGATCATATACGTACAGCTGTATTCATATCAGCTGATGAAGCAGGTATTCGTCCAAGTAATACGGATCAAGGTTATATTTTAAGACGCTTAATTCGTAGAGCAATACGTCATGCTAAAAAATTGAATATTGATATTGAAAGCAATTGGGAAACAGCCATTGCCAATGTAATTATGGATCAATATGAAAATTATTATCAGGAAATTCGTAACAATAGAGATATCGTACTTTCTGTTTTAAAAGATGAAAAAGGAAAATTCAACCGTACTTTGGAAAAGGGACTGAAAGAATTTGAACGTGAAGTCAAGAAAATAAATTCTAATCAGATTCCAAAAGACATTGCTTTTCGTTTGTATGATACTTATGGCTTTCCAATCGAACTTACAGTAGAACTGGCACATGAATTAGGACTTACTGTAGATACTGTTGGCTTTCAAGAAAAATTTAAAGAACATCAAGAAAAGTCTAGAGCAGGTTCCGAACAAAAATTTAAAGGTGGTTTATCAGGTGATGGAGAAATGGAAACCAAATATCATACAGCTACCCATTTATTAAATGCAGCTTTGAAAGTTGTAATTGGTCCAGATGTTCATCAAAAAGGTAGTAATATTACTCCAGAAAGAATGCGTTTTGATTTTTCTTGTGATCATAAATTAACAGAAGAAGAAAAGATGCAAGCAGAAACTTTAGTCAATGAATGGATTCAACAAGGACTTGAAGTTTCTATACAAGAAATGCCAAAACAAGAAGCAATTGCGTCTGGGGCAGAATGTATGTTTATCGACAAATATCCAGATATTGTAACCGTTTATAGTATTGGGAATGTATCCAAAGAATTATGTGGTGGACCACATGTGAAAAATACGTCAGAATTAGGACATTTTAAAATTCAAAAAGAAGAAGCAAGTAGTGCAGGGGTTAGAAGAATTAAAGCAATATTAGAATAGGAAAATGAATATGAAAAAAATGGAAGTAAATCAAAAAGAAATAAAAAAAAGAGGTTCTAAATTTTTAGGAGAATTTAAAACATTTATTTTACGTGGTAATGTAATGGATCTTGCTGTTGGTGTTTTAATTGGTGCAGCTTTTCAAGGACTAGTCAAAAGTTTTACAGATAACATTATTTCTCCTATTTTGGGTAGTTTCAGTGAAGTAGATTTTACAGCTTTTGCGTTAAAAATTGGAAATTTAAATTTGACTTATGGAGCTTTTTTAACTGATGTCATTAATTTTATAATTATGGCTTTTGTAGTATTTATTATGATTAAAGTTATCAATGGAATTGAACATATTGGTAAGAAAAAAGAAGAAGAGGTTGCAGTTGTACCTGTAAAAAGTGATGAAGTTTTATTATTAGAAGAAATTCGTGATTTACTGAAATCACAAAATAAAACAGTTGCACGTAAGAGTAAATAACTTTGCTCTTTTTTTCATGTTTTATGATTTCAAAAAATAATTCAATGATACAAGATAGTTTCACTTAAGCCACATGTTAAAACATATCAATAAAAAATAGTTGTAATTGATGTTAAATTATGATAATATATAAATATCAATAAAATCATAAAATAGTTTGTGAAAAGCATAGAATTTCAAGTATGCTATTTGTAAACGGGGGGGGGGTAACCCTCTTTTTATTGTCTTGAAAAGAAAAATAAAATATAGTACACTGATAGTGTATATAAGAATAAAAGAATGAGAAAAGTGTCAGAATAGGAGTAAGGAGAGATGTATATGAATAACAAAGGATTTACATTAATAGAACTATTAGCGGTAATCGTAATACTCGCAATTATCGCACTAATCGCAACGCCAATGATTATGGGCGTAATAGAAGATGCAAGAAAAGGAGCAGCCATCCAATCAGTGAATGGCTTATTAGAAGCAGGAGAACAATATCAAGTAGAATCTATGATGAATGGAGCAAGAGAAACTGAAATCGATTTAACGAGTGATACTTTAGATATAAAAGGAAGTAAACCAGATAGTGGAGAACTTATCTATGATAGTTTAGGGAATATAAGTATTATAGCAAAATACGGAAAATACTGTATAGAAAAGAAGTTTTTAGATGAAGAACCAACTATAGTCACAAGAAAAGAATGTGAGATAAAAGCATCAGAAAAAGAAAATAAAGTAACAAAGATATATGGAGTAAAAAG
>CANQWB010000019.1 GCA_947627435.1 uncultured Bacilli bacterium | reverse complement strand
TAATTTAGAGTTAGCTGGATATCAAGTGACACAAAACACAAATACACCATCTAGTTGGGAAACTATAGATGGAACAAATGTAAGTAAAACATATATAGCAGAAAAAGCAGGAACATACTATATACATGTCAAAGATTATGCAGGGAATACAAGTTATAAAGATTTTATAATAGAAAAAACAGCATTTTGTGAATATCAAGCAGGAGATGTAGTAAAAGAATTTGAATATACAGGTGAAGTAGAAGAATTTATAGTACCATGTGATGGAACTTATCAATTAGAAGTGTGGGGATCAGCTGGTTCACCTGGAAAAAGAAATAGTTATCGATTCAGTGCTGGTTTAGGTGGATATGCGTACGGAAATATAAAATTAACAAGTAATGAAAAATTATATGTTGCCGTAGGAAATACCTCTGGCTATAATGGTGGTGGTTCATCTGTTGGAGAAGGTGGAAATGGTGGAGGAGCTACCCATATTGCTACTACCAATTTAGGAGTATTATCCGCTTATAAGGATCATCAAGATGAAGTTATTATTGTTGCTGGCGGAGGCGGCGGAGGCGGTGCTTCCCATATAGATGGTTATACGCAAACAGGTGGATCCGGAGGTGGAACCTCTGGTGATCGATCTACGAGTAAATCTGGTGTGACTACTGAAGCTGGTACGCAAACATCGGGATATGCATTTGGTCAAGGTGGATCCGCAACATATACTGGTTCTGGAGCAGGTGGCGGAGGCGGTTGGTTCGGTGGATATGCAGGTGGAAATACCAATGGAGGCGCTGGCGGAGGCGGTGGCTCTGGTCACCTCAATGAAGCCTTATTAATCACAGGAACCACAGGCATGAAAAATGGTCAACAATCCGGAAATGGTAAAGCTAAAATTACTCTAGTATCACTTAATTAAATATATAATAATAAACCAATTAAAAACGACATATTCTACATGTCGTTTTTTTTATAATATATATGGTGATTCTATGAAACTCTATTTAGATTTAATCTTTCTTTTAAATTTTGGATTTGATTTTATTCTATTATTAGTGGTTTCTTATTTATTAAGAAGAAATGTTTCTCTAAAAAAAATAGGTTTAGGAGCTCTATTAGGAGGAATGAGTATTTTTATATTATGGATTCCTCTCAATTCTTTTACCTTATTTTCATGTAAAGTACTAATTAGTATTGGTATGATTCTTATTACATTTTCCTATAAGAATAGAACTTATTTTTTACAAAATTTATTGTATTTATATACGTCCAGTATATTACTTGGTGGTTTTTTATATTTTTTAAATGTACAATTTTCTTACTCTAAGAAAGGACTTATTTTCTTTCATAATGGATTGAGTATTAATGTTTTTATTTTGATTATCGCATCTCCTATCATTTTATATTTATATGTAAAACAAGGACTACGATTAAAAACATTCTATTCTCACATATATCAGATTAAAGTTATCATACAAAATCAAACATATGAATGGACTGGATTTGTCGATACCGGAAATCAATTAGTAGATCCTTATTTTCATAAACCAATTGTACTTGTAGATCAAAATAAACTTGTTTTACCTTCCAATGTGGAATATATTATGGTTCCTATGCATACCATTCAAAAGAGCAGTCTCATTCCTTGCATTCGTGCAGATACATTTGAAATTATAGGCAGAGGAATTTATCACAAAGTATGGATTGGATTATGTCCTCAATCCTTACACATGGAGGGAGTGGATTGTTTATTGCACCCAAAACTAATGGAGGAATCAATATGAAAAAATTATGGCAGTGGATTGTACGTATTTTTTGTGAAAATGAAAATATCTTTTTTATCGGAAGTGCAGATAAATTACCAGAACCATTAACCAAAGAAGAAGAAGTTTTTTATGTAGAACGTGCTATGGCAGGGGATTTAGAAGCAAGAAGTAAATTAATTGAACATAATTTAAGATTAGTCGTTTTTCTATCGAAAAAATATGAAAATACAGGAATTGACTTAGAAGATTTAGTAAGCATTGGCACCATTGGTTTGATTAAGGGAGTAAATACTTATAAATTAGATAAAAATATCAAACTTGCAACCTATGCTTCCCGTTGTATCGATAATGAAATTTTAATGTATTTAAGAAAAAATAAAAAAAGAAGAACAGAAATTAGTTTTGAAGATAGTTTAAGTTATGATTCTGAAGGAAATGAATTGCATTTAGAAGATATATTAGGTACAGATGATGATATAGTAACTAAAGGATTAGAAGAAGAAACGGAAAAGAAAATTTTAAGAACTGAGATTTCTAAATTAAATGAAAGAGATCAACAAATCATGACATTACGTTATGGGCTAAAATCAGGAAAAGAAATGACACAGAAAGATGTAGCACAAGTGTTAGGCATCAGTCAGTCTTATATTTCACGTATTGAAAAAAAAGTGATACGTAGATTAAAAGGAATTCATAATCAATAAATACTTAGATGACTAAGTATTTTTTTGTATAAAAATTGATAAAAGTATACATAAAAGAAGGAAAAGTGTATATAATGATAAAAAGTTAGCAATCATGTATTGACATTGCTAAAAAGATGTACTATAATGAAATAGCACTAAGGTTAATAGACTGCTAGAGGTGATGGAATGTTAAATCAAAGACAAGAAAAATTATTAAAATTGATTGTGGAAAATTATATTAAGACAGCAAAACCTGTCAGTTCAAAATCATTATGTGATATTTTGAATTGTTCCAGTGCAACTGTTCGTAATGAAATGAGTTTGTTAGAAGAAATAGGATTGTTAGAAAAAACACATACTTCTTCAGGGCGTGTTCCAAGTGAAAAAGGATATCGTTATTATGTCGATTATATCATGAAGCCAAAGGAACTCACTGGAGATGATATGTTAAAACTGCAAGCTGTATTTCGCAATCAATCTTTGGTGTTAAGTGATGCTATTGCCAAAAGTATGGAAATTATCTCAGAGCTTACCAATTATACATCTATTGTACTTGGAACTTCTTCCAAAGAAAATCGCATTAGTAAGATTGAAGCAATTCCCATCAATGAAAACAATATGGTAGCCATTGTCGTAACCGATAAAGGTCATGTCGAACATAAAAATGTGGTGATTGAAGAAAAGGTATCCGCATTAGAAATCAAACAAACAGTCGATTTAATTAATAAGTTTTTAGTAGGAACACCTATGGATGAGGTGAGTGTAAAACTCGAATTTGAAGTAAAACCACAAATCGCCAATTCCGTAAAACAACAAAGAGCTATCTATGATGCTTTATATAATGTTCTTACGGATTTAAATGAAGAATCGAGTGTTCATGTGACGAAACCAAGTAATATTCTAAATCAACCAGAATTCAATGATGCAGATAAAATACGTAATATTTTAAATAAATTTGAAGATAAAGAATTTATTCAAAATATATGTGAAAATGATGATGAAGAAGGAAATGGTATCAATATTTATATTGGTAGTGAAAACGAATTTGATGATGATGTAACTGTGATTAAAACGAAATATTCTGTAAATGGCGAAGAAGGAACGATTGCTTTGATTGGACCAAAACGTATGGAATATGATCGTGTGACAACACTCTTAGAATTCATCAAAAATCATATCAACGAGTAAGGAGGACCAAAGTGGAAAAAGAATTAGCAAAAGAAAATACTGTAGAATCTGAATGTACATGTGAAGAACATTGTTGTTCTCATGATGAAGATGCTTGTACATGTGCGTGTTGTGAATCAGAAGAAAGTGATTCTGAAGGTTCTACTAAACCAAAGAAATCAAAAAAACAAAACAAAGACAAAACAAAAATAGAAGCACTAGAGCAAAAAGTGAAGGAACTAGAAGATAAATTATTGCGAGAAAAAGCAGAGATGATTAACTACCGTAAACGGAAAGAAGAAGATGTTGCAAGAATGCTTAAATTTTCTAATGAAGATATCGTTACGGAAATGCTTCCTCTCATCGATAATTTTGAAAGTGCGATTAAAATGGATGATACAAATTTAGAAGATCAAGTATCTAAATTTTTACAAGGATTTAAAATGATTTATTGTAATTTAATTAGTGTGTTAGAAAAATATGGTGTCAAAGAGATTGATGGTGCAAATAAACCATTTGATCCTACTTACCATCAAGCCGTTATGACCGAAAAATCTGATTTAGAACCAGGTATGGTCATTGAAGTATTAAGAAAAGGCTATATATTAAAAGATAAAGTACTTAGACCTGCTATGGTCAAAGTAAGTGAATAAAAGAAAGGTGATATATTATGAGTAAAATTATAGGAATTGACTTAGGTACTACAAACAGTTGTGTTGCAGTACATGAAGGTGGAGAAACCACTGTTATTGCAAATGCGGAAGGAAACCGTACAACCCCATCTGTCGTTGCATTTGGAAAAGATGGAGAAATCATTGTTGGTGCAAAAGCGAAAAACCAGATGATTACAAATCCAGAAGTAATTTATTCCATCAAAAGATTAATGGGAACAGATAAAAAAGTACATGCCAATGGCAAAGACTATACACCACAAGAAATTTCTGCAATGATCTTAGGAGATTTAAAGAAAACAGCAGAATCTTATTTAGGAGAAAAAGTAACCAAAGCTGTCATTACAGTTCCTGCTTACTTTAATGATTCTCAACGTCAAGCAACTAAGGATGCAGGTAAAATTGCGGGCTTAGATGTAGAAAGAATTATCAATGAACCAACAGCTGCAGCTTTAGCGTATGGTTTAGATAAACAAGATAAAAATGAAAAAATCTTAGTATACGACTTAGGTGGAGGTACCTTCGATGTTTCTATTTTGGAACTTGGTGATGGTGTATTTGAAGTATTATCTACCAGTGGAAATAACCATTTAGGTGGAGATGACTTCGACCAAAGAATTATGGACTATTTAGTCAGTGAATTCAAAAAAGAAAATGCAATCGATTTATCAAGTGATAAAATGGCAATGCAAAGAGTTAAAGATGCCGCTGAAAAAGCAAAGAAAGATTTAAGTGGAATGACTTCTACAGAAATATCTATTCCATTTATTACCCAATCTGAAAATGGACCTCTTCACTTATCTATTAATTTAACAAGAGCTAAATTTGAAGATTTGATTCATGATTTATTAGATTCTACTATCGAACCAGTTCGCAATGCCTTAAAAGATGCTAACTTAACCAAAAATGATATTGACAAAGTATTGTTAGTAGGTGGATCTACACGTATTCCAAAAGTTGTGGATTTAATCAAAGCTGAACTTGGAAAAGAACCATCTAAAGGTGTTAACCCTGATGAAGTTGTTGCTATGGGTGCAGCTATTCAAGGTGGAGTTTTAACAGGAGAAGTAGAAGATATCGTCTTATTAGATGTAACACCACTATCACTTGGTATTGAAACAATGGGAAATGTTTGTACAGTTTTAATTCCAAGAAATACAACGATTCCAACTAGTAAGTCACAAGTATTCTCAACAGCTGCTGATAATCAACCTGCTGTAGATATTCATATCTTACAAGGAGAAAGACCTATGGCAAGTGATAATAAAACATTAGGAAGATTCCAATTGTCTGGAATTCCAGCAGCACCAAGAGGTGTTCCTCAAATCGAAGTTACATTTGATATTGATGCCAATGGTATTGTCAATGTAAAAGCAAAAGATTTAGGTACGAATAAAGAACAAGCGATTACAATTACTTCATCTACAAACTTAACAGATGATGAAATTGATAAGATGGTAAAAGAAGCAGAAGCAAATCGTGAAGCTGATGAAAAACGTAAAGAAGAAGCTGAAACCAAAAATGAAGCAGAACAATTGATTTTCCAAACTGAAAAATCTATCAAAGATTTAGGAGATAAAATTAGTTCTGAAGATAAAGAAAAAGCCGAAGCAGAAATCAAAGATTTGAAAGAAGCAATGGAAAAAGATAATATCGATGATATTAAATCAAAGAAAGACAAGTTACAAGAAACAGCTATGGCTTTTGCAACTAAAGTGTATGAAGAAGCTGCCAAAGCTGCACAAGCAAATCAAGAAGGTAGTACAGAATCTACAGATTCTAAAAAAGATGATGATGTCATTGATGCTGAATTTGAAGAAAAATAATGATGAAGTTCTAGGAAACTAGAACTTTCATTCTTAAGAAAGATAGAAAAGGAACATAATATGATACAAGAGAAAAAACGTAGTGAGATTGCAGATAAATATAAATGGGATTTAAAAGCGATTTTTAAAAATGATCAGGAAGTAGAAGATGCCTTACAGAAATTACAATTGTTGATTCATCAAATCAATGCGTATCAAGGTAAAATCATGCAAGATAGTAATACTTTATATGAGTTTTATCAAGTATATGAACAGTTAATTCGTTTGGCAGGCAAGACCAGTAGATATGCTGGTTTGCAAGCAGATCAGGATACCAAAGATACCACGGCCCAAGCTTTAGAAATGAAAGTTATGCATGTATTAGAAGAATTGAATGAAAAAACTTCATGGATAGTGCCTGAAATGTTAAAAACACCATATAATGTAGTCGAAAATTATTTGCATGAAAATGAAAAACTTGCGATATATCGTTTTGATTTAGAAAAGACGTATCGCTATCAAAAACATACATTATCGGAACGTGAAGAGGAAATTATTTCGATGGCATCCAATGCGATGGAAACTCCAGATGAAGTATTTAATCATCTGGATAATACGGATGCACATTATGGAACGATTGTAAATGAGGAAGGGAAAGAAGTTGAACTGACCAGTGAAAATTATGGTGTTTATATAGAAAGCCAAAATCGTGATGTCAGAAAAAACGCTTTTGAAACTTTATCTCACTACTGGGAAGGTATCAAACATACCGTAGCAGCTACTTTAAAAGGTCAAATCAAAGCCACTTTATTTGAAAGTAAAGTACATAACTATAAAAGCTCCTTAGAAGCAAGTTTGTATGCAGATCATATTGATCCATCAGTTTATAAAAACTTAATTGATACTGTGCATCAAAATTTAGATAAAATGTATGACTTTATGGCTTTTAAAAAAAGACAACTTGGATTAGATGAATTACATATGTATGATATTCATGTGGATTTAGTCAAGGAAGATAGTCATGAATATACTTTTGAAGAAACGAAAGAAATTATTTTAGAAGCCTTAAAACCTTTAGGAGAAAAATATATTCAAGATTTAAAAAACGGATTGGAAAATGGATGGGTAGATGTATATCCTAATATTGGGAAAAAAGCAGGTGCTTATTGTACTTCTAGTTATGATACACATCCTTATGTGTTATTAAATCATTATGGAAATGTTGGTTCTGTTAGTACTGCTGCCCATGAATTAGGCCATGCGATGCATTACTATTATTCAATTCAAAATCAACCTTTTATTTATTATTCTTATCCTATCTTTTCTGCAGAAATCGTATCTACTGTCAATGAAACCATATTAAATGATTATATGTATCGTCATGCGAAGACCAAAAATGAAAAAATTATTCATTTAACCAAATTTTTATCAAATGTGCGTGCTACTATTTATCGTCAAACTATGTTTGCAGAATTTGAAATGATAATGCACGAAAAAGAAGCCAATGGAATTCCTTTAACCGAAGAGGAATTTAGTAATACTTATTATAAGTTAAATCAATTATATTATGGTGATGGCGTTATTAGTGATGATTTGATTCGTTATGAATGGGAAAGAATTCCTCATTTCTACACGCCATTTTATGTCTATAAATATGCAACAGGGTTATCTGCTGCAATTGCGATTGCAACTAAAATTTTAAATGGAGATACGGACACACGTGATCGTTATTTAGAATTTTTAGCAAGCGGAGATTCTGATTATCCACTGAATTTACTCAAAAAAGTTGGTGTCGATATGAGTTCTCCAGAACCAATTCAAGCAGCTTTGGATTTATTTGAACAAAAATTACAAGAATTGAAAGCGTTATGTGAACAAAATTAGATAAGGAGTATGCATTATGAATAAAAGAGATTATTATGAGGTTCTTGGTGTTGGCAAAAATGCCACAGATGCTGAAATCAAGAGTGCTTTTCGTACATTAGCGAAAAAATACCATCCAGATGTTTCTAAAGAACCAGATGCTGCTGAAAAATTCAAAGAAGCACAAGAAGCATATGCTGTATTATCTGATGCAGAAAAGCGTCGCCAATACGATCAATATGGTCATGCTGCCTTTGATCAAATGGGTGGTGCCGGTGGCGGATTTGACTTCTCTGGCTTTGATTTTTCTGACATTTTTGGAGATTTGTTCGGAGGAAGTTTTGGCTTTGGAGGTAGTAAATCTTCTAATCGCCCAAGACAAGGACAGGATAGTCTACTCCATATGGATTTGACTTTTGAAGAAGCAGTATTTGGATGTAAAAAAGAAGTTGAAATAAACGTACAAGAAAATTGTGAAGAATGTCATGGAAAAGGTGGATTTGATGAAAAAACTTGTCCAACTTGTCATGGTAGTGGACAAATGACTTCTGAACAAAGAACACTTTTTGGTACTTTTATGACTAAAACAACTTGTACGACATGTAATGGAAAAGGAAAAACGTATGGTTCTAAATGTAATCATTGTAAAGGTACTGGTAAGATAAGAACGCATAAGGTAAAAGAAGTCAAGATTCCAGCAGGTGTTGATACGGGCAATCGTCTTCGTTTAGCGGGTGCTGGGGAAGCAGGTTATAATGGTGGCCCTAATGGAGATATTTATATTGAATTCCGTGTCAAAGAACATCCTTTATATCAACGTGATGGCAATGATATTTACTTGAAATTACCACTTACGATTACAGAAGCTGTTCTAGGTACCAAAAAAGATATTCCAACCTTATATGGAACAGTTAAATTAGCTATTCCTGCAGGAAGTTCTACCAATGATAAACATCGTTTAAAAGGAAAAGGAATTGAAGATGTACAAACTGGTAGAAAAGGAGATATGTATGTTATTTTAGATATTCATATTCCTAAAAAATTATCAAAAGAACAAAAAAAATTATTTGAACAGTTGTCAAAAACGGATTTAGATGATAATATAGAATTTGATAAAATTAAAAAATATTTATAGGAGGGTTTATGGAAATACAACATATACAAGTAGGTACCAATTCAATGAAAGAGAAAAAAATGCAATTATTACAATTACAAAAAAATTATATTTTATTAGGAAAAATTGAAACAAGACAGGCAACAATTTCCGTAAGTAATCAACAAATGCCTGCACCATATTTTGGTGGAAAAACGTATATTCATTTATATAGTACACCCTTAAACAAATAAGTATAGCAATATACTTTTTTTGTGGGATATCTAATTGCGGTTTTATTCATAATATGGTATTATCTTAAAAGAAAAGAAGTGATTATATGCAAATACCTAGTCTCTTAGAAGCCAAAAAAAGAAGTAATCAAGAAGTGTTTGTAAAAACAAGTGAATATATTGTAAAAGAAGATTTAAAAAAATTAGGACTTGGAAAAACCTATTTTGTAAAAACTTATGGTTGTCAAATGAATGAGCATGATGGAGAAAATATCAAGGCAATTTTAGAAGATATGTCTTTTACAGAAATAGATGATATGGAAAAAGCGGACATTATTTTACTCAATACTTGTGCGATTCGTGAAAATGCCCATAACAAAGTATTTGGTTATTTAGGTAGAGTCAAACATTTAAAAGAAGAACGACCTGATGTGATTGCAGGACTTTGTGGATGTATGGCGCAAGAAGAAGTAGTGGTAAATGAAATTATGCAAAAACACAAATATTTAGATTTTGTTTTTGGAACACATAATATTCATGAATTACCCTCTATTTTAAATAATGTGATGGAAACAAAATCGCAACAAATTCAAGTTTATAGTAAAGAAGGGGATATTATTGAAAATATTCCTGTCAAACGTGCTTCTAAATATAAAGCTTGGGTCAATATTATGTATGGTTGTGATAAATTTTGTACGTATTGTATTGTCCCTTATACGAGAGGAAAACAAAGAAGTCGAAAACATGAAGATATCTTAGCGGAAGTTAATTGCTTAGTGAAAAATGGATATCAAGAGGTTACCTTGTTAGGACAAAATGTCAATGCGTATGGAAAGGATTTAAAAGAAGATTACAAAATGGAAAATTTGCTTGAGGATGTTGCGAAAACGGGAATAAAACGCGTTCGTTTTGTAACGAGTCATCCTTGGGATTTTACGGATGAAATGATTGATGTGATTGCTTTCTATGACAATATTATGCCTTATATTCATCTACCTCTACAATCTGGTTCTTCTAGAATTTTAAAGTTAATGGGAAGAAAATATTCGAAAGAAAGTTATTTAGCTCTTGCCCATAAAATCAAAGAAAAAATTCCTACATGTTCTTTAACAACGGATATTATCGTTGGTTTTCCAGGGGAAACAGAGGAAGATTTTCAAGAGACATTAAGTGTGGTAAATGAACTAAAATATGATTCTGCTTTTACCTTTATTTTTTCTCCTAGAGTAGGGACTCCTGCTGCTTCTATGGAAGATAATGTATCATTAGAAACAAAAGAGGAACGTTTACAAAGATTAAATCAACTAGTAAATCAATATGCATTAGAAGCAAATCAGAAATATCAAGATCAGGTTGTTCCTGTATTATTAGAAGATGTGAGTGAGAAAAATGAAACCATGTTGATGGGTTATACGGATACCATGAAATTAGTGAATGTAAAAGCAGATTTAAAATATTTGGGATGTATTGTCAACGTCAAAATAACGGATATTAAAACTTGGAGTATGGATGGTGAAATGGTTGACAAGTAAAATTGATGATGTGATTGATTTTTATAATATGAGTGTAGAATGTGGCGAAGCTGCACTTGATTTAATCAAATTACATAAACAAAAAAGGAAAACTACATAGTAGTTTTTTTTGATGTATTGATTATTTGTGTTATAATGAATATGGTGAATGATATGGCAAAAATAAAAGTAATGGATGAATTACTTGCCAATAAAATTGCTGCTGGAGAAGTAGTAGAACGTTGTGCGAGTGTTGTAAAAGAATTAGTGGAAAACAGTATTGATGCAGGTAGTACTGAAATTAAAATTGATTTAATAGAAGCAGGTACTGTACAAATCAAAGTAACCGATAATGGGACGGGTATGGATCAAGAAGATGCCGTATTAGCATTTAGTCGTCATGCAACGAGTAAAGTCAGAAATGAAGAAGATTTATTTCACATTATGACCCTTGGATTTCGTGGAGAAGCGCTCGCTAGTATTGCAAGTGTAAGTAAAGTAAATTTACAAACTTGTATGACAGATATTGGAACAGAAGTTGTGATTCATGGAGGAAAATTGATATCCGTAAACCCTTGTGAGGCAAGAAAAGGTACTATGATTACAATTGATCAATTATTCTATAATACACCGGCTCGTTTAAAACATATGAAAAGTTTGTATACGGAACTAGCCAGTATCACAGATTACGTCAATAAAATTGCCTTATCGCATCCGGATATTAAATTTGTGTTAACCAATAATCATTCTACGTTATTAAATACGGATGGTAGCAATCAACTACTAAAAACAATATCTGCTGTATATGGAATGGATATCGCTCGTAAAATGATTGAAGTTGAATCAGAAGATCGTGATTATAGTATTCATGGATATTTATCTTTACCAGAAGTACATCGTTCTAGCCGTAATGGAATGGTGACGATTGTCAATGGTCGTGTGGTACGTAATCAAGATTTAAATCGTGTGATTAATGATAGTTATCACTCTTATAAGCCAGATAATCGTTATCCAATTGTTGTATTTAATATTGAAGTAGATCCAACATTAGTAGATGTCAATGTACATCCAACAAAAATGGATATCAAATTTTCTAAAATGGAAGAATTACAAACTTTAATTACCAATATGATTCGTGATGCTCTTAAAAAAAGGACTTTAATTCCTCATATTGAAGTAGAAGAAAAGATAGTAGAACCTACGGTGGAAAAGAAGCCGATTTATCAAGAAATGACATTCGATTTAAACCGTGTTGCTGAAAATGAAGATTATCTAGTCATCGAAGATGAAGTAAAACAAGAAAGCCCTTTATTTCAAACAGAAGAAAATGTTCCAACACCACCAGTAGAAGAAATCAAAGAAACAAAAGAACGTATGCCTGAACTTTATCCAGTAGGACTTGTTCATGGCACCTATATCATTTGTCAAAATGAAAAAGGCATGTATATGATAGATCAACATGCTGCCAAAGAAAGAATCAATTATGAATTATTTAAAAAACAAATGGGAAATCCCAATGCAGACAGTACTGCTTTGTTATTTCCAATGACATTTGAATTTTCTAATAAAGACTTTATTATTTTAAAAGAAAATTTTGATATACTTAGAAATATGAATTTTGAAGTTGATGAATTTGGAATTAATTCTGTCATTATTAAACGTCATCCTACTTGGTTACCAAAAGGATATGAAAAAGATGCAACCTTCAAAATTTTAGAAACATTACTGGAAGTAGAAAAAGATTTTTCAATTGAAAAATTCAATGAAAAAGTAGCAACCATGATGGCTTGTAAGTTGGCAATTAAAGCTAACGAAAATATTACCGAACTAGAAATGGAACAGTTGATTCAGGATTTAAGAAATTGTGACAATCCATTTAACTGTCCACACGGTAGACCAACTATTATCTTTTATTCTAACTATGATTTAGAAAAATTATTTAAACGAAGTGGCTTTGAACTACCAAAATGGTAGTTTTCCCATAATTTTGATAAAATCGTAATAAAGAATAGACGAATGTTTCAATTTTTGTTATACTATATAAGTCTTTACGTATTCAAAAGAAAGGAGAAATTATGAGTAAAATTAAAATATTTAGTTTAGGTGGACTCAATGAAAATGGAAAAAACATGTATGTGGTAGAAGTCGACCAAGATATATTTGTATTAGATGCCGGGTTAAAATATGCAGACGATAAAATGTTGGGAGTCGATTATATTATTCCTAATTTCGATTATCTAAAAGAACATAGAAATCAGATCAAAGGAATCTTTGTAACACATGGTCATGATAGTCAAATGGGAGCTATTCCTGATATTTTAAAAGAAATTCCAGATATGGATATTTATGGAACATCTTTTACGATGGAAATCATTCAAAATGAACTTTCCGAAGAAGGAATTCAAAAGGCGCATCTGCATACGATTATACCCCATAAAAAAATCAATTTTGGAGAAAATTCTATTTTTCCAGTTTCTTTGACACATTCAGTACCTGGAACAGTTGGATATGTCATCAATACCAAAGATGGTGCCATTGTCTATACTGGTAACTTTGTGTTTGATCAATCCATGATGGGTGCTTATAAAACCGATATTGGAAAACTTGCTTATGTTGGTAAACAAGGTGTCTTATGTTTGATGAGTGAATCTTTGTATGCTGATAAAAGGGGATATACTTCTCCTAATAACCGTATTACTTCTGTCATTCGTGAAACATTAGATCAAAGTGAAAATCGTATTATTTTTAATATTTTTCAAGCACAAGTATATCGTATTCAAGAGTTATTTAATGAAATTATGCATACAGACCGTAATGTTGTTATTATGGGTAAAAAAATGGAGAATATCATTTTGAAAGCGATTGATATGGGCTTCATTGAATTTGATCGAAATCGTCTTACCAATATTCATCATATTCATGATTCCAATATTGTGATTTTGATATCCGATGATCGTGAAAAACCTTTTTCCAATATTTCACGTATTATTAAAGGATATGATAAATTTGTAAAAATCACACCTGATGATACTGTTGTATTTGCATCTCCTGTTTATGAAGGTATGGAAAAAAGTGCGACGAAAGTATTTGACGATATTGCAAAAATTGGTTCTCATTTAGTGATTATTCCAACAAAAAAATATTTGGGACATCATGCTTCTAGTGAAGATTTAATGATGATGATTAATTTAATGAATCCTAAATATTATTTTCCAGTCATTGGAGAATATCGTCATCAAGTTGCGAATGCAGAGGCAGCTACAATGATGGGATATCCAAAGGAAAATATCTTATTAGAGTTAAATGGTGATGTGATTACTTTTGAAAATGGTGTTTTGAAAGAAGAAAACGAAAAAATAAAGGTGGATGATATTTTAATTGACGGAAAGACCGTTGGAGATATTGGTGAACTTGTCTTAAAAGATCGTGAATTATTAAGTGAAAATGGAATCGTGATTGTCAGTGCTACTTTGGATTATACGACGAAAAAAGTAGTAGCTGGTCCAGAGATCTTAACCAGAGGATTCATTTACGTAAAAGACAATATTGACTTAATTAAGGAAGCAGAAAAAATATCTTTGCAAGTCATTCATGACAACAGTAAACCTAATTTTGTAGACTTTAATAAAATTAAAACAGGAATTCGCGATGAACTAGGAAAATACTTATATCAAGAAACGGAATGTAAACCTATGATATTGGTAGTCATTCAAGAAATATCATTACAAACTGTTTAAGAGCCAAATGGCTCTTTTCATTTGCAAACATTTTTAAATTGTGATATAGTATAAACCTGAAATGAGGAAATTTGATGAATAAAAACATATTAAAAAAATTACAAACCATAAAGGATGAGTTAGATACTTATATAGATTTGACACAAGGGTATGATGATCCCAATCATATGATCAATCAAATATGTAGGGAATGTATCCATCCTATTTATTATGTATATGGTTTTTATAAAGCACCTATGTATTGCAAAGGCGAAACGGAATTGGTAGAAGCATATGCGTTTAATTGTGATTATGCTTTATTACGTTGTTTAGAGTGTGGAGATTTTATTTCTGTTCCAAAACCCCAACATATTTGTAAAGATTGGTATTTAAAATATCAACATAAAGCAATAAGAGCTATTATCAGAAAACAATCTTATGAAGAAATACGACGTAATTATTTTCAATATTGTTTAGAATCGAAAAAAAATGAATTACAGACGGTAATATCTTTTCAAAAAATTTATCCAAAATCATCTATACCACACCATCAATGATTTTAAGAGTCACGATCAAAATATTATAAAAATAAATGACAAACATAAAAATACAATTTTTTGTATTTTTTTCTTGTTTATACATATAATGATATGATATAATACATATGGCTTTTTCAAATAAACACATTATGAATTGTAATGCCGAGTGCCTTAGGGTGGTGTTATTTTGAAATAATGGAAGAAATAACAAAAGGAGGAAGAGAATATGGCCGTTGTGTCAATGAGTTATTTACTTGAAGCAGGTGTTCATTTTGGTCATCAAACCAAAAGATGGAACCCTAAAATGAAAGAGTATATATTTACAGCTAGAGATGAAATCTATATTATCGATTTACAAAAAACAGCAAAAAAAATCGAAGAAGCATATGCTGCTTTACATGAAATTGCTGCAAATGGTGGAAAAGTATTATTTGTAGGTACTAGAAAACAAGCAAGCGAAGCTATCAAAGAAGAAGCAATTCGTTCTAATTCTTATTATGTATCTGAAAGATGGTTAGGAGGAACTTTAACCAACTTCAAAACGATTCGTAGACGTGTCAAAAGATTAGAAGAAATTGAAAAAATGGAACAAGATGGAACATTTGATTTACTACCAAAAAAAGAAGTTGTGGGATTAAGAAAAGAATACGATAAATTAAATAAAATTTTATGTGGTATTCGTGAAATGACAAAATTACCTAGTGCTTTATATATTGTAGACCCTTCAAAAGAAGATATCGCAATTAAAGAAGCTAGAAAATTAAATATCCCAGTATTTGGAATTGTAGATACAAACTGTGATCCAGATATGGTAGATTATGTGATTCCAGGAAATGATGATGCGATTCGCGCTGTTAAATTAATTACAGGTGTTATGGCAAATGCCATTGTTGAAGCCAATGGTGGAAAAATTGTCGATTATGTAAAAGAAGACGACAAAAAAGAAGATAGTGCGGAAGCAATTATGGAACGTGCAGTAGAATCTGTAAAACGTAAAGAACCAAAAAGATTTGAAAATAAAAACCATAATGAAAAATTTCATGATAATAAAAAAGTAAATGATAATAAAAAATCTTTCGATAAAAAAGAAGTAAAAATTGAAAATCCAATAACAGAAACTGTCAAAGAAGAAGTAGTTGAAAAAGAAGAAGCCACTACAGATTTATCTAAATTAACAGTATCTGAACTTCGTGAAATGGCAAAAGCTAAAGAAGTAAAAGGATATTCAACAATGAAAAAAGCAGAGCTTTTAGAAGCTTTAAAATAAAATAGAAAGATGATGATATCATCTTTTTTGAACAAAAAGGAGGAAATATATGATTAGTGCAAGTTTAGTAAAAGAACTAAGAGAAAAATCTGGTGCAGGTATGTTAGATTGCAAAAAAGCATTGGAAGCCAATAATGGTGATATTAATGCTTCAATGGATTGGTTAAGAGAAAAAGGTATTTCTAAAGCTGCCAAAAAAGCAGATCGTATTGCTGCTGAAGGGCTTGCAGGTATTTTAGTAAAAGGTAATGAAGCAGTGATTGTAGAAATCAATTCTGAAACAGATTTTGTTGCAAAAAATGAAGAATTTACAAGTTTAGTATCTACGGTATTAGAAATTTTATTAAACGGAAATGCCCACACCATGGAAGAAGCATTACAATTACCAACGAGTGCTGGAACTTTAAATGATTTAATTGTCAATAAAACTGCAACAATAGGAGAAAAATTATCATTTAGAAGATTTGAAAAAATAACAAAAACAGATGGTCAATTTTTTGGAGAATATATTCATATGGGTGGAAAAATTGCTGTATTAACAGTTGTAGATGGTGCCAATGAAGAAGTGGCTAAAGATGTTGCAATGCATACAGCTGCTATGAAACCTACATATGTAAAAACTTCAGATGTGCCAACTGAAGAAGTGGAAAAAGAAAGAGCTGTTTTAAAAGAACAAGCTATGAATGAAGGAAAGCCAGCCGAAATTGCTGAAAAAATGGTCGAAGGACGTATCCAAAAATTCTATAAAGAAATTTGTTTGGAAGAACAACCATTTATTAAAGATGGCGATATTTCTGTCGGTACTTATGTAAAAAATAATCAAGGTACCATCGTCAATATGATTCGTTATGAAGTTGGCGAAGGAATGGAAAAGAAAGAAGAAGATTTTGCAGCAGAAGTTGCAAAACAAATGGGAATCTAACAAATAGATTCTTTTTTATTTGACTTACTTCATAAAATCAGTGATCATATCGTCGATGAGATAGTAAATCTTACGACAATTTTAGATGAATATATTTCCATGTATCATAAAGAAGTAAAAGGAAATTATCATTATCATTCACAATCATTATGCTATTTTCTGTCTTTTTTAGAAAAACTGTTTCTTTTTTTTTACCTTTATGTTAGAATTTTATTAGTAGGATATGTAATTGCATATACTTTAGTGTTATGCAAGATATAGGAGGATTCATATGAATGAAATTTTATTCAATACAGAAGAAAAGATGAAAAGTACAATTGAAAATTTAGAAAAAAGATTATTGAATATTCGAGCAGGAAGAGCCAACCCTGCTATATTAGATAATGTTACTGTTTCTTATTATGGCGTTGATACACCATTAAAACAACTTGCAACTATTTCTATCCCAGAAGCACGTCAGTTATGCATTAAACCATTTGATCGTTCTAGTATTAGTTTGATTGAAAAAGGAATTTATGAAGCAAATATTGGTTTAACACCAAATAACAATGGAGAAACTATCATTTTAAATATTCCTGCTTTGACAGAAGAAACAAGAAAAGAATATGTAAAACAGGCAAAATCTGTTGCTGAAGAAGCCAAAATTGCGCTTCGTAATATTCGTCAAGATGGAATGAATGATTGTAAACATTTAGAACTTCCTGAAGATGATATGAAAGCATTGCAAGATGATATTCAAGACTTAATCCAAAAATATAATAAAGTTGTAGATGATAAAGCAAAAGAAAAAGAACAAGAACTTATGAGTATATAAAAAAGAAAGTTCTTTTTCTTTTCAAAAATATAGAATTATGTTAAAATGAATTAGGTGATTATAATGGAACAATGGAATCGTAGCGAACTTAGAAAAAAAATTATGACGATTTTATATCAAATTAATGTGTATCAAAATAATAAAATGCCTTATAATATCGATGCTATTATGAAGGAAGTTGTCGAAATTGAAAATGAGTTTGTCAAAGAAATTGTCTATGGTGTTGTTACGTATCAAAAGGATATTGATCAAATTGCCAATCAATATTTGGATGGATGGACAATTGATCGTTTAGGGAATACGGATTCTGCTATTTTACGTATGGGCATTTATGAACTGTTATATACCAACACTCCAGATATTGTATGTATCAATGAAGCAGTGGAACTTGCGAAAGTATATAGTGATGATAGTGTTCGCAAAATGATTAATGGGGTTTTGGATAAAATTTATCATAATAAATAAGAGGTATTTATGGAAGAAAAATATTTAACTGTAACCGCGCTTACAAGGTATTTAAAATATAAATTTGATAGTGATGTAAATTTAAAAAATGTATATCTAAGAGGAGAAATTTCCAATTTTAAATCTCATACAACAGGACATTTTTATTTTTCAATAAAAGATGAAACGAGTAAAATAAATGCAATTATGTTTAAAACCAATACCACAAAATTAAATTTTGTACCAACTGAAGGTATGAAAGTATTCGTTACAGGATCCATTCGTATCTATGAAGCAACAGGAAATTATCAAATCTATGTTGAAGAAATGATTGAAGATGGAGTTGGTAATTTATATGTTGCATTTGAACAATTAAAAAAGAAATTAGAACAAGAAGGTTTATTTGATCCAAAATATAAAAAACCAATTCCAAAAATACCAGAAAAAATAGGAATTGTAACTGCTTCTACAGGTGCTGCCATTCGCGATATTTTATCTACAATTCATAGACGTTTTCCTTTATGTGAAACGTATTTGTTTCCTTGTTTAGTGCAAGGTGAAAATGCTGCCAAAGATATTGTTAAAAAAATCAAACAAGCATGTACATATGATTTAGATGTTTTAATTGTAGGACGTGGTGGCGGATCATTTGAAGATTTAAATTGTTTCAATGATGAAGAAGTGGCACGAGCTATTTTTGCTTCGCCTATTCCTATTATTAGTGCGGTAGGACATGAAATCGATTATACGATTGCCGATTTTGTGGCCGATTTAAGAGCTCCAACACCAACCGGAGCAGCAGAACTTGCTGTGCCAAATTTAGTAGATTTAAAACATGTATTTACACAATATCACATTCGTTTGAATGAGAGTATTATAAAAAAAATAAAAATGCAAAAACTATATTTAGATACTTATAAAAGTTCATTTATCATTAAAAATCCTATGTTGTTATTCGAAAACAAAAAACAAAAGTTGGATTTACTATATGAACAGTTAATACGTGCTATGGAAAATAATATCCAACAAAGAAAAAATGCATTGGAACAGTTAAAAACACATTATATTTTATGTAATCCAAAACAATTGTATGAACCAGCAAAACAAATGTTAAAAAATGTCATTGAAAAATTAGAATTACTAAATCCACTTGGTGTTTTAAAACGAGGCTATTCTCTTACTTACCAAAATAATATTTTATTGCATAGTGTTTGTTCATTAAAAAAAGGTGATATGATTACAGTAAAACTTTATGATGGCAGTATTGATGCCAAAGTGGAAAAGATTGGAGATTAATATGGAAAAGACAAAAAAATTTGAAGAAAATATGAAAGAATTAGAACAGATTATAAACGAATTAGAAACGGGAGAAACGGATTTAGATGAATCCATTCGTAAATATACAACAGCGATGAAGCTTGTGAAAGATTGTGATGAAAAATTAAAAGCCGTAGAAGAACAAGTCAGTAAAATGGTTTTAGAAAATGGAGAAGAAGAACCATTTGAAGCGTTTGACAATTAATACCTGATTGGGTATTTTTTTCATTTATAATGCTGTAGGAAAGTTACATAATAATAATGTAGTCTGCATGTGAAGGAGATGGTAAAATGATTTTTAAAAAATTAAAAAAATCGTTTACATTATTACTTCTTTCACTATTTATTATGCCATATTCTGTTTTTGCTTATTCAGAATACTTAATTCCAGGTGGTGAAAATATTGGGATTCAAATTGCTTCGAAAGGAATTATGGTAGTCGGTGTCTATGAAGTTGATGGAACTTATCCCGCAACCGCTGCAGGAATCAAAATTGGCGATAAGATTTTAAAAATTAACGGAGTAGAAGTAGAAAATATCGATGATTTAATTGCTAAAGTAAATGAATCTTCTTCTTTAACATTACAAGTAACATTTGCAAGAGGAAATGAAACCAAAGAAACTACTTTAACAGTTATTAAAGAAGATAATATTTTGAAAACAGGATTATATGTAAAAGATAGTATTATAGGAATTGGTACATTAAGTTTTATTGATCCAAATACAAAAATATTCGGTGCATTAGGGCATGAAATTTCAGAAAAAACAACGGGTCAAATTTTAGAAATTAAAGATGGTAAAATTTTTGATGCAAGTGTAACAAGTATCGATCGAAGTGAAGAAGGTACTCCAGGTAGTAAGAATGCAAAGTTTGATTTCAATAGTGAAAATGGAACTATTTTAGAAAATACAAAAAGTGGTATTTTTGGTACATATACGGAAAAACTTCCAGATAAAAAATTATATCAAGTAGCATCGTTTGAAGATGTAAAACTTGGAGAAGCTAAAATGCTAACGGTCGTAGAAGAAGATCAAATTGGTGAGTATGCTATTGAAATATTGAAAGTCAACAATAATCAACAACAAAAAACAAAAAACATATTATTTGAAATTACAGATCAAGAATTGTTAGAAAAAACTGGTGGTGTTGTGCAAGGTATGAGTGGTTCCACAATTATACAAGGGAATTATATTGTAGGTGCTGTGACACATGTGGTTGTCGATTCTCCAAACAAAGGATATGGAATATTAATTAAAAATATGTTGGAAGAAGCGGAAGATTAGAGAGAAATCTCTTTTCTTTTGTTTCTATAGGATTTTTTTTCTTGTATAATGACATAATTTATAATATAATATAATAAATATAGGAATGATTTATTGAATGAATTCCGAAGTTAGAAATATGGTGATAATTGTGATACAAAGAATAACGAGTGCAGTTGTTGCACTTGGTATTATACTTCCTATTTTTTTAATTGGCGGCGTTCCATTTACGTTTACAATTTATATATTATCCATCTTAGGTTTGAGAGAATTTTTAAAAGCAATGGAAACCAAAAAAGAATTGCCACTTTTTGTAAATTTTATTTCTTATATTGCATTAACGTTTTTAGTATTGTTAAATGTTGTAAATACTAATTTACTTTTATGTATTGATTATCGTGTGATTACAGGATTGTTTTTGGTATTTTTACTTCCTACGGTACTATATCACGATCAAAAAGTATATAGTATTGTTGATGCATTTTATTTAATTGGTGGAATTTTCTTTTTAGGTACAAGTTTTTCATTAATGATTGTACTACGTAGTTATGATATGAATCTTCTGCTTTATTTGGCCTTAATTACAATGATTACTGATACCTATGCTTTAATTGTAGGTAGTCTTGTAGGAAAACATCCATTATTAGCGGATATTTCACCTAAAAAAACATGGGAAGGAACGTTTGGAGGATCATTTTTTGGTGTTTTAGTTGCAACTGTCTTTTATCATGTTGTTGTAGATCCTACTTTGTCCTTTACCATTTTAATTCCTATTACTTTATTTTTATCTATTTTAGGGCAATTTGGAGATTTGGTATTTTCTGCTATTAAACGTTATTACAAAGTAAAAGATTTTTCTAATATTATGCCCGGACATGGAGGAATTTTAGATCGTTTTGATAGTCTAATTTTTGTAATTTTAGGATTTTTATTTTTTATTACAATCATATAGAAAAGAGGCTTATATGACATTCATTTATTTTATTTTTGTTCTAGGTGTAACAATCATGATTCATGAATTTGGACATTTCTTATTTGCGAAAAAAGCGGGTGTTTATGTTTATGAATTTTCATTAGGAATGGGACCTCGTCTTTTTCATTGGAAGCGTAAAGGCGATGAAACGATATATTCGATTCGTTTGTTTCCAATTGGTGGATTTGTAAGTATGGCTGGAGAAGATATGGAAACAGATGATCAAATTCCAAAGGAACAGCAATTATGTCATAAATCATGGATACAACGTTTTACAACTATAATTGCAGGTATTGTATTTAATTTTTTACTTGCAATTATACTGTTATTTGTAGTGGCACTGATCAATGGTACACCAACTATGAAACCTTATATCGATACGCTAGAGAACAATTATCCGATTTCGGAAACATCTATTACAACAGGGGATTTGATTACAAAGATAAATGGGAAAAAAATTCATACACTGGATCGACTTTTATTAGAACTTCAAGTTCATAATGGGGAGACCTTGGCAATTACAGTAAAACATGAAACTGGAAAATTGGAAACAATATCAGTAACACCAATTTTAACGGAAGAAGATGGTGTATCTAGTTATCGCTATGGCTTTACTTTACAATCTGATACAAAAAATGGAATTCTTCCAGCACTGCATTATGCTTTGGTGAAAACAGGTAGTCTGATAGAACAGATGACTATGATTCTCGGATATCTATTTACAGGTAAACTGAGTTTAAATAATTTAGCAGGACCTATTGGTATATTTAGTCTTGTTGGGGAAACTGCGAAAGCTGGATTTTTGAATTTACTTTATTTAATTGCTTATTTATGTATTAATGTAGGATTTATTAATTTGATTCCAATCCCTGCTTTTGATGGAGGAAGATTATTATTTTTATGTATTGAAAAAATAAAAGGAAGCCGTGTGGATCCTAAAATAGAAAATACTATTCATAGTGTTGGATTTTTACTACTTATGATACTGATGGTTGTAATTACTTATAATGATATACTTCGCTTATTTATGTAAAGGAGAATAATATGCAAAAACAAGTAGATGCTGTACTTGTATGTTGTAAGAATTATGATTTTATTATGAATTATCATTATGTTAAGAATGACTATTTAACGGAGATATTAATCGGTGCATATCAGGACTATTTGTTTGCGACAGATGCAAATGATGCAAAGGCTATATCTATGGCCGTTCAATTGGATCATGTAATACAAGTATATTTGACAACCAAACATTTTTATCAAATGGTACAGAAACATTATCAACAAGAATTATCCAAATCGTTTGATGATATTACAGATATGATTGCATTATATCATGATTATATTCGTGAAGAAATGATGACAATTTCATCGGCAAAATGGATTTAGTTGCATTAGAAAATCAATTTCAAAAATGATTAAAATTAAAAATAATGATTTAAGAATCTTGTCAAAAAGATTCTTTTTTGTTATAATGAAAATGTCAAATAAAATCATAAAATAGTTTACGATAAGCATAGAATTTCAAGTATGCTATTTGTAAACGGGGGGGGGGTACCCCTTTTTTTTATTGTCTTGAAAAGAGAAATAAAATATAGTACACTGATAGTGTATATAAGAATAAAAGAATGAGAAAAGTATCAAAATAGGAGTAGGAGTGATGTATATGAAGAAAAAAGGATTTACACTAATAGAATTATTGGCGGTAATCGTAATACTCGCAATTATTGCACTAATCGCAACCCCAATGATTATGGGAGTAATTGAGAAAGCTAGAAAAGGAGCAGCCATTCAATCCGTAAATGGATTACTAGAAGCAGGAGAACAATATCAAGTAGAATCTATGATGGATGGAGTAAGAAAAACTGAAATCGATTTAACGAGTGATACTTTAGATATCAAAGGAAGTAAACCAGATAGTGGAGAACTCATCTATGATAGTTTAGGAAATATGAGTATTATAGCAAAATACGGAAAATACTGTATAGAAAAGAAATTTTTAGATGAAGAACCAACCATAGTCACAAGAAAAGAATGTGAGATGAAGGCATCAGAAAAAGCTAATCAAACAACTAAGATATATGGAGTAAAAAGAGATATTAATACAAGTGAAACGACATGGAAAAGAACAGATGATGGAATAAATTTAACTGCACAAGCCCAAATAGGGACAGAAAATACAGAAGTAACAAATGATTTTGACAAAATCTATCCATGGAGTGATATAGAGACATATACATATGATGTAGAGAAAAAAGAAGTAACTAGTTGGTATAATGATAATCCAGAGGGATTTCAATTTAATGGAAGTAAAGGGGAAGTACTAACATATATCCCAACATTTTATTATAAGAGATATCAAGAGAATGGATATGAATATATTTTAATAAGTAATAAAAACTTAGAAGGATATACAAGAAGTGATGAATTTTCAATAGGAAGATATACGATGTCAGGAGATAGCAACGCTGTACATAGTAAAAGTGGAGTACAACCATTAACGTATAAAAAAATAAATGAATTTAGAGAATATGCAAGAAAGTTAGGGTCTGAATTCAATCAATTAGATTACCATTATTTTATTATTCAATTATTATATTTAGTAGAATATGCAGATTATGATTCACAAAAAGTATTAGGATTAGGAAACACAAACAATACTACATCTATTAAAAGTGGTGAATGTAATGATTTAGGCATGAAATCAGGAACTTTAAATAATGATGGACAACATTCCATGATTTATCGAGGAATAGAAGATATATATGGAAATATATGGCAATTTGTAGATGGAATAAATATTCAAGATAGTCAATCATATGTATGTTATGATTCAAGCAAGTATCAATCAAATAAGTTTGATGGATGTTATCAACCAATTGGATATACATATGCAAATAGTAGTATGTATGGATATATAAAGAAATTAGGATATGATTCAAATAATTCATTAATTCAATTTTCAACAGAAATAGGTGGAAGCGAAAATACCTATATCCCAGATAAATATTGGCAAGTAGCATCTGGAAGTAGAATGGCACTTGTCGGTGGAACTAGTAATATTACTACATTTGCTGGCTTGTGGTGTTGGGCGCTTGATCATGATTTGTCTGATACGTGGTCTGGCGTCGGAGCTCGCCTTATTAAAAACAGTTAAAATAAAAGTATCTAATGTATAACTTTTAAAAAATATTTAAAAAAATTTAAAAATTTTTTTGAAAACTACCAAATTTAAATATTGGTAAAAATGTATTTATAGAAAAGTAATATTTGTGTAAAAGAAAATAAGAAATAGATTCAAAAGTATTAAAAATAAAGAAAAATATTCATTTTACAAGAAAAATCTCCTTTGCTAAGATGCATAAAGAAAGGAGATTTTTTAGATGATAGAAACAAAAATCAATTTATTCAATGATGCGATGTTTAAAGCAATTTTCAGAAATCCAAAAAATAGAAAGATAATATCCGAATTCTTATCAGAAGTAACAGGAGTTAAACAAGAATTATTAGAACAAGCCAATTATCAAGGAGGAGAAATCCCAAAAAAGAAACTAGAAGAAAAAGGAAAGATAGCAGATTTGATTATTAAGATAGAAGATAATCAACAAATTATCGTAGAGATGAATCAATATAGAAGCAATTATATATTTGAAAAGAATACAAGTTATGCTTTTTCCATATCATCAGAAAGTAGTAAAAAAGGAAGAAGAGAATATCCAAGAGTAATATTAGTGAATCTAGATAAATTCAATCCATTTCAAACAAAAGAAGGAATCATACGATTTCAATTAAGAGATGAAGAAGGACATGTAGAAACAGAAATATATGAATCGATTCATATCATACTTGAAAATATAATAGACAAGCAGTATAATAATAACAAGATAAAAAAGTTTATAGAATTTATGGCGAGTGAAACGATAGAAGAGATGAAAGAGAGATATGAAGGAGATGAAGAATATATGGCGGCGATAAGAACGGTAGAAGAATTATCGACAGATCCAAACTTTGTAGGATATTATGATTTAGAGGAAGCACATAAACAAGAATTAGAAGATATGAGAGAGACTGGGTATGATGATGGAATGGAAGAAGGCATAGAAAAAGGGATAGAAAAAGGAAAAACAGAAAATCAAAAAGAAGTAGCAAGAGCCATGTATGCAGATGGAGTTGCGATAGATACAATCTCAAAATATGTAGGAATCAGTATAGAAAAGATTCAAAGCTTATTGAATGAAAAATAGTCTTGAAACATAGATTCTTTTTTGTTATAATAAATATGTCAAATAAATCATAAAATAGTTTGCAATAAGCATAGAATTTCAAGGGGAATTTGTCAAGTATTTAGACAACTTTTAGAGGGGGATTTTATCAACCTCTATTTTTTTTTCAAAGTCATTAGGT
>CANQWB010000018.1 GCA_947627435.1 uncultured Bacilli bacterium | reverse complement strand
CAAGAAGATGGATATGAATATATTTTAATAAGTAATAAAAATTTAGAGGGATATACAAGAAGTGATGAATTTTCGATTGGAAGATATACAATGTCAGGGGATAGCAACGCTGTTCATAGTAAAAGTGGAGAACAACCATTGGTAAAAACAACAAGTATAGAATTTAGAGACTATGCAAGAAAGTTAGGTAGTGAATTTAGTCAATTAGATTACCATTATTTTATTATTCAATTATTATATTTAGTGGAATATGCAGACTATAATTCACAAGCTAAGTTAGGACTTGGTTATACTGATGCAAATAATACTGCAGCTATTACAAGTGGAGGATGTGACGCATTAGGCATGGAATCCGGAACATTAGAAAGCGATGGAAAACATTCCATGATTTACCGAGGAATGGAAGATATATATGGAAATATATGGCAAATTGTAGATGGAATTAATATAAAAGATAATCAAGCATATGTATGTTATGATCCAAGCAAATATGAACCAAGTAAATATGAAGGATGTTATCAACAACTAGGGTATGTGAATGCATATGTACAATTTGGTGGTTGGATCAAAACATTAGGATATGATTCTAAAAATCCATTAATAGCTTTGCCAACAGAAATAGGTGGAAGTAATAGTACATATATCCCAGATAATTATTGGCCAGCTCTTGCAGATAGAATATTATATGTTGGTGGCACCTGGACAAATAACTCAGCAGCTGGCTTGTGGCGTTGGTGGTATAACAATGGGTATAATGACAGGTGGGATAACCTCGGAGCTCGACTTCTTAAAACCAGTTAAAACGGAGGTTTGGAGGCGGTCAGCCTCCAATAATTCTAGAGTACCTTAACAAATATAAAAACATTGATTAAAACAGAAGTCTTACTTCTGTTTTTTATGAACATAAATATGTAATATTTAAAAATTTTTTCAAAAACTATCAAATTTAAATATTGGTAAAAATGTATTTATAGAAAAGTAATATTTGTATCAAAGAAAATAAAAAATAGATTCAAAAGTATTAAAAATAAAGAAAAATATTCATTTTACAAGAAAAATCTCCTTTGCTAAGATGCATAAAGAAAGGAGATTTTTTAGATGATAGAAACAAAAATCAATTTATTCAATGATGCGATGTTTAAAGCAATTTTCAGAAATCCAAAAAATAGAAAGATAATATCCGAATTCTTATCAGAAGTAACAGGAGTTAAACAAGAATTATTAGAACAAGCCAATTATCAAGGAGGAGAAATCCCAAAAAAGAAACTAGAAGAAAAAGGAAAGATAGCAGATTTGATTATTAAGATAGAAGATAATCAACAAATTATCGTAGAGATGAATCAATATAGAAGCAATTATATATTTGAAAAGAATACAAGTTATGCTTTTTCCATATCATCAGAAAGTAGTAAAAAAGGAAGAAGAGAATATCCAAGAGTAATATTAGTGAATCTAGATAAATTCAATCCATTTCAAACAAAAGAAGGAATCATACGATTTCAATTAAGAGATGAAGAAGGACATGTAGAAACAGAAATATATGAATCGATTCATATCATACTTGAAAATATAATAGACAAGCAGTATAATAATAACAAGATAAAAAAGTTTGTAGAATTTATGGCGAGTGAAACGATAGAAGAGATGGAAGAGAAGTTTAAAGGAGATGAAGAATATATGGCGGCGATAAGGACGGTAGAAGAATTATCGACAGATCCAAACTTTGTAGGATATTATGATTTAGAGGAAGCACATAAGCAAGAATTAGAAGATATGAGAGAGACTGGATATGATGATGGAATTGAAAAAGGAAAAACAGAAAATCAAAAAGAAGTAGCAAGAGCCATGTATCAAAAAAAGATACCACTAGATGTCATTTCCGAATGTACAGGTCTTTCTATCGAAGAAGTTCAAAATTTAGTAAACCTTAAAAATTGACATTTATTAAAATGACACGTATCCGTGTCATTTTTTATTGTCTTATAAAGTGTGAGGAGCATTATGAATGCAGATAAAATACATTTGGTAAATAAAATATTGAATCATAAAATACAAAATCGTTTGAAATCAAAAAATTTATCAGTTTGTACAGGATTAAAAAAGTGCAATCTATGTAAAGATTGTATTTACTTTTATCATAAACATTGAACAAATGTTCACTATGTGATATACTAAAGATGTCAAAAAAAGGAAAGATGAAATGCTATAAATTGTGTTATAATAAAATACGACTGGAGTGAACATTATGGATAAAATCATTGTAAAAGGTGCAAGAGAAAATAATTTAAAAAATATATCAATTGAATTACCTAAAAATAAATTGATTGTCATGACGGGAGTATCCGGAAGTGGGAAGAGTAGTTTAGCGTTTGATACTATCTATGCTGAAGGACAAAGAAGATATGTGGAAAGTTTAAGTGCCTATGCTCGTCAATTCTTAGGAGGTAGTGAAAAACCAGATGTCGATAGTATTGATGGTTTATCTCCATCCATTAGTATTGACCAAAAAACAACGAGTAAAAATCCAAGAAGTACCGTTGGAACGGTAACCGAAATCTATGACTATTTTAGATTGTTATATGCGAGAATTGGAGTTCCATATTGTCCAATTCATCATAGACCGATCACAAGTCAAAGTATTGAAGAAATGACCAATCAAATTATGAATCTAGAACAAGGTACTAAAATCAAAGTATTAAGTCCTGTTGTTCATGGTGAAAAAGGAACCCATAAAGATCTATTAGAAAAACTCAAAAAAGATGGTTATGTGCGCGTTCGTATTGACGAAGAAGAATATGATTTAAATGAAGAAATTACCTTAGAAAAAAATAAAAAACATAATATTGCTGTTATCATTGACCGTTTAATTTTGAAAGATGAAATTCGTAGCCGTCTATATGAGTCCATTGAAACAGCTTGTAATTTAGCAAGAGGAAAAGTTGTGATTGATGTAGTAGGACAAAACGAAATTGTCATGAGTGAATCCTATGCTTGTCCGGATTGTGATTTCTCATTACCAGAATTAGAACCACGAATGTTTTCATTTAATGCCCCATATGGAGCCTGCTCAGATTGTAAAGGACTTGGAATCAAATATAAATTAGATGAAGATTTGATTATGCCGGATAAAACATTGAGTATTCATGATGGAGCCATTAAAGCCATTAATATTGACGATACCAATAATATCACTTATACCGAATTAAATACAGTATGTGAGTATTATCATATTGATATGAATAAACCTATAAAAGATCTAAAAAGAGAAGAATTAGATATCATTTTATATGGGTCTAAGGATATTCTTGAATTTAATTATGTGTCTAAAAGTGGCAATACCAGAAAAACGAGAAATTATTATGAAGGAATTATTACCAATTTAGAAAGACGTTATATGGAAACCAAAAGTACATGGATTCGTGAATGGATTGAAACATATATGACGGAGTCTGTTTGTCCAACTTGTCATGGAGCTCGTTTAAATGATGGCGTTTTATCCGTTTTAATTGGTGGCAAAAATATCTATGAAATGACGCAATTATCCATCGGTGATTTATACGAATTTTTCCAAAATTTAAAACTCACCAAAGAACAAGAAGAAATCTCAAAACTCATTATCAAAGAAATTAATTCTCGTTTATTGTTTTTAAAAAATGTTGGACTATCTTATTTGACATTAGCTAGAAGTGCGGGAACTTTATCAGGTGGAGAAGCACAACGTATTCGTTTAGCAACACAAATTGGATCTCAACTCACAGGAGTATTATATGTATTAGATGAACCAAGTATTGGATTGCACCAAAGAGATAATCAGCGACTCATCAATTCCATGTTGGAAATGCGTGATTTAGGAAATACATTAATTGTAGTAGAACATGATACGGATACTATGTTGGCATGTGATTATTTAGTCGATATTGGTCCAGGTGCTGGTTTGCATGGAGGAGAAGTAGTTGCGGCAGGTACACCGGCAGAAGTGATGCAAAATCCAAATAGTTTAACGGGTAGATATTTATCTGGAAAAGAAAAAATAGAAGTACCGAAAAAAAGAAGAAAAGGTAATAAAAAGTTTTTGGAAATCAAAGGTGCTTCCGAACATAACCTAAAAAATATCAATGTCAAAATCCCATTAGGTACGATGACTTGTGTAACTGGAGTATCAGGAAGTGGCAAATCTACTTTAGTGAATGAAATTTTATATAAAATTGTTTCCAATAATTTATATCGTGTCAAAGAAAAACCAGGTGCTTATAAAAGTATTAAGGGCTTAGAAAATGTTGATAAAGTAATTGATATTTCTCAAGCACCAATTGGAAGAACACCAAGAAGTAATCCAGCTACTTATACTGGAGTATTTGATGATATTCGTGATGTCTTTACAGAAACAAAAGAAGCAAAATTAAGAGGATATGACAAAGGAAGATTTTCATTTAATGTCAAAGGTGGAAGATGTGAAGCTTGTTGGGGAGACGGTGTGAAAAAAATTGAAATGCATTTTTTACCCGATGTATATGTTCCTTGTGAAGTTTGTGGGGGGACGAGATACAATCGTGAAACTTTAGAAATTAAATATAAAGGAAAGAGTATTTATGATGTTTTAGAAATGCGTGTCGAAGAAGCATTAGAATTTTTTGAAAATTTTCCAAAAATTAAATCGAAATTACAAATGTTAATGGATGTAGGTCTTTCTTATATGAAATTAGGACAAGGTTCTCCAACATTATCTGGTGGAGAAGCAGGTAGAATTAAACTTGCGAAAGAATTACAAAAAAAACCAACTGGAAAAAGTTTATTTATTTTAGATGAACCAACGACTGGATTACATAGTGATGATATTAAAAAACTACTTGTCATTTTAAATCGTATTGTCGATAATGGAGATACAGTTTTAATCATCGAACACAATTTAGATGTCATTAAAGTAGCAGATTATATTATTGATTTAGGTCCAGAAGGTGGCGATCAAGGAGGAGAGATTGTTGCTACTGGAACTCCAGAAGAAGTCGCACAAGTAGATGCAAGTTATACTGGACAGTTTTTAAAACCATTATTAGAGCAAAAATAATGGTTTTTTAATGAATATTAATATATGTCTTGTTTTGAACATGTCCTACTTTAAAAAATAATTGCTGAAGTAAAAAAACAACAAAAAAGAATAGATAGATTTGAACATGTAAATGATCATCTAAAAGGTAAATAGATTAGGAAGTATTTGAGTATGCGATAAGCAATAAAAGATGTATCATTACAAAAGATAAAGAATTATTTATGTAAGATAAATTCCATCAATAGTATTTTTAAAGCAATAAGATTCTTTGTTTAATGTAATTTTATTACTTAACTTGTTATAGAATCAATCGCTTTTTGTATATATGAATCGGCTTTGTATCGATTATTACAATACAAATATAATAATATAAAATATGAACTTGACAATTTCATTGACAAAATTTGTATATTTGACAGTATAAATTGACAAATATCGTAAATTATTATAAAATATAAATACCAGTTAAATTAATTATACTCAAGATTGTTTTTAATAAATCCATTGTGCTATATACAAACGGTGGAGGGAGAAATACTCCCACTTTTATTGAAAAAAATTAAATGAGGAGTGTCAATATATGTATGAGGTATCATTAGAACAGGTAAGGACAAGATGGTCAGTGAAAAAAATAATATATTTAACAATTAAACGATTATTTGATATATGTGTCGGATTTGCGGGGCTAATACTTGTATTGCCAATTATGTTGTTGGTAAAAATAGCAAATGTTTGTACAGGTGATTTTGGCCCATTATTTTTTAAACACAAAAGAATTGGTAAAAATGGAGAAACCATATATCTATATAAGTTTAGATCAATGGTAGTCAATGCGGAAGATTTAATTAAAACATTTACACCTGAACAAAAAGAAGAATATGAACAAAACTACAAATTAAATCATGATCCTAGAATTACAAGAGTAGGAAAAATTTTAAGAATTACTTCTATTGATGAACTTCCTCAACTCTTAAATATTCTAAAAGGGGATATGTCTCTTATTGGACCTAGACCTTTAGTAGAAGGAGAGATTGAAAAATACGGGAAAAATAAGAATAAACTTTTGAGTGTAACACCGGGAGTTACAGGTTGGTGGGCTTGTAACGGTAGAAGCTGTAGAACTTATGAAGATCGTATAAACTTAGAACTTTATTATGTTGATCATATGAGTCTATGGTTAGATATAAAAATTATGTTTAAAACTGTAATAGAAGTTCTTAAAGGTCATGGAGCAAAATAAGATGTTAAGTGCTCAAGATAGAAAAACAATAAAAACAATTGATTCTTTTATTTTTTCCCATATAGACAATAGAGAAAACTATTATTTTAAAGAAGGTTACAAAAATTTTGGAATCTTATTAGTTGGTTTTTGTAAGTGGGTTCATGATCAAAATGAAAAAAACAAAGCAAAGATTTTCTTTTTTTCAAGAGATGGCTATATTGTAAAACAGGCATATAAAATACTTTATCCACGTGAAGAAACGAACTATTTTTATGTGTCTAGAAGAAGTTTAGCTTTGCCTTCTATGAAAGATGCTAAAAGTGTTGAAGATATTATTGATAGTTTAGTATTGCCACCGATATTTTCTATAGATGTTTTGTTAGAAGCATTAAATATTGATTCTAAAAGAGTAAAATCAGAATTGAAAAAATTAGATATAAATAAAGAGGATAAATTTAAAAGAAGCACAATAAAAGAAAATCAAAAAATATTGGAAATTTTAAGGGCTTTTTTTGACGAAATAGTGGTAAATGCTAAGAATCAATATCATGTTTTTTCAAAATATTTGGTTCAAGAACAATTTGAAGGGGAAGTTGCGATTATAGATATTGGATGGCATAATTCTCTTCAAAAACAAATTATAAAAATGATGGATGATAATATTACTATAAGAGGATATTATGTAGGAGTATATAAAAATGCTCACCATTTTTCTTCTAAAAACACTGCTATGGGATATATGTATAGTTATGGAAATAAAATGAATAATCAATTTAAAACATTTTCTTTTGTATCCTTATTTGAAACAATGTTTTTAGCTCACGAAGGTACAACAATAGGATATAAAGAAGAAAAAGGTAAAGTAATTCCTTTGTTATCTCCATATGAATATCAGAAAGAAAAAAACAGCTTATATATTGTAGAAAATTTTCAAAAAGGAGCTTTAAAATTTGTTGAAGATTATAAAGATAATAATTTAAGTATTCGTTTAAATTCTAATATATGTAGTTATAAAATTTTGAAATTTGGAAGTCATCCTACTAAAAAAAGTATTGAAATGTTTGAAAATATTTCTTTTGAAAATTATAAAGTTCATAACATTATTAATTATAATAAAAAAAGTCTTTATTATTTTTTACATCCAAAAGAGATGGTGAAAGACTTTTATACATCTGGCTGGAGAGTAGCATTTTTGAAAAAGTTATTTAAAGTACCATTCCCTTATTATTATTTTGTAAAAATATTATGTATTATTTTTAAGGGGGAACAATAATGAAAGGAATAGTAAAGAATTTATTAGAAAAGATTTTATATTTTTTCTATGCAAAAGAATATAAGAACTTATATAAAATAGTAGAAAATTATGAATATGTTTCTTTTGACATATTTGATACTTTAATTAAAAGAAATGTAGCTGATCCGAAAGATATATTTGATATTGTAGAAAAAATATATAACCAAAACAATTCTCATATAGATAACTTTAAAGAAAACAGAATAGAGGCAGAAAAAATTGCTCGTAAAAAATCTAGTATGGAAGAAGTGACATTAACTGAAATATATCAAAAACTAGATCAATATGATAGTAATCAGAAGAGAGTATTAAAAAATATTGAAATACAAGTTGAAAAAGATTTTTGTGTTAGAAATACTCCTGTATATGAATTTTATAATTATTGTATAAAGAAAAATAAAAAAATATTTTTAACTTCGGACATGTATTTGGAAAAAGATGTGATTGAAAGTATATTAGATCGTTCTGGGTATAAAAATTACAATAAACTCTATTTATCATCTCAGGAAAAATTAAGGAAAAGGACAGGACATTTATTTGATAAATTGTTAAGTGAAAATCATATAAATAAAGATAAATTGATTCATATTGGAGATTCAATAACAGGAGATTTTCTTATTCCTAGAAAGAAAGGAATAAATACTATTTTATTATCCAGAAAGATAAAAAATAATATGTTTCAATCTAAAAATAATAAGTCTCTCGATTACAACATTCTTTCTTCATTTATTAATAATAATACATATAATTTTTCTACATTTGAACATATAGGATATGAAATTCTTGGACCAATGCTTTATGATTTTACATCTTGGCTACATCAAAGAGTATACGAAGAAAAATTTGATAAAATTTATTTTTTAGCAAGAGATGCAAAAATTATTATGGAAGTTTATAAAAAGAGATACAAAGAAGATATTCCTCTTCATTATTTGAAAGTATCAAGAAGATCAGTGCTTATTGCCACAATAGGAGATGTTAAAAACTTAAATGATATATTGGAAAAATATAAGTCTATTATTAAACATACTTCTAAAGTGATTGATCTTATAAATATATTGAATCTTGATACAAAAAAATATCTTGATAAGGATTATTTTGATAAATTAATTATAGATTTATCTGAAGAAGAAAAGGAAAAAATTTATTTGGATATAAACTTTGACTTGATAAAGGAAAGTAAAAAGCAAAGTAAATATTTAAAAGAATATTTGAAACAAGAAGATCTAAGTGGGAAAATCGCTATTGTAGATATTGGATGGAATGGAACTATTCAACATCTTTTAGATAATATAGTGAATTCTGAAACAAAATTATATGGTTATTATTTTGGCGTTATGAAAGATAAAAAATATCGTGAATACAAATCTATTAGAAACGGATATTTATTTGATATAAACAATCAAAATGATAATCAGAGTGTAATTGCTTTAAATATTGGTGTTTTTGAAATGTTATTTCTGTCTACAGAGGGAAGTACAATAAAATATGATTTAGATAATAAAAAAATAAGAGCAATCTCAGGAAAGGTAGAGTATAGTGAAAATAATTTAAAAGCAGTTAAACAGATACAAGAAAGTGCATTAAATTTTATTGAGAATCTGGATCATGCTGAATTAAAAAAATATTTGCAACTTACTGATAAAGATACATATTTTGAAACATTTAAAAATTTAACTATTTATCCAACTAAAAAAAATATCAAAATTTTTAAACATATTGAATTTCAAAATTTTAATGAAACGAAACTGATTAATAACAAAAACCTTATATATTATTTATTTCATCCGAAAGTATTCTATATTGATTTTATGAATAGCTATTGCAAGGTGATGTTTATGAAAAATATTTTTAAAATAAGATTGCCTTATTATAAAATTTTGAAAAAGCTGTATTTTCAACAAAAACAATAGAAAAGAGGGGATTCAATTGAACAAGAAAAGAATTTTATTTATTGCTAATGAAATCCAAGTAGGTGGGGCTACCAAATCACTATTTTATTTAGCAAATAGTTTAACTGATGATTATGAACCAATTATTTTAGTAAATAAAGAAGGTTATTTGACTGATATGTGTAATCAAAATAATATCAAATATTTAATTTTAAAATATAAGCCATTTTCTATAGGAGAGGGAACAACCAAATTTAAAAGAGTTATAAAAAAAATATTACTTCCTATTTTAAAGGTGCAGTATATAGTTTGTAATAAATTAGCTTTAAAGAAAATTGATAAAATAATCAATATGCAAGAAGTTTCTATTATTCATACTAATGTTAATCGAGATGATTTTGGTGCTTTGTTAAGTCAAAAATACCATATTCCTCATATATGGCATTTAAGAGAATTTGGAGATAGTGACTATAAGTGCTATTTTTTCAGAAAGAATTATATAGATTTTATGAATCGTAATACTAATTATTTTATTGCAATATCGAATGTTATTAAAGATAGTTTCGTTAAAAGAGGGTTAGAAAAGGACAAAATTAAAGTGATTTACAATGGTGTTAAAACAAGGGACAATCCTAAACCTAATAAGGATAAGAAATTAAATATATTGTTTATGGGCGGAATTCAAGAAAGTAAAGGACAACTTGAATTAATTGAAGCATTAAATTTCTTATCAAAAGAAGTTCAAAAAAATATAAAGGTTGATTTTTATGGTACATGTGTATTGGATTATAAAAATTTACTACTTAATAAAATAAAAGAGTATCATCTTGAAAATATTTGTTTCCATGATTATATAACAAATATTGATGATATTATGAGCAATTATAATGTTGGTATTATGTGTTCCAGATCAGAAGCTTTTGGTAGAGTTATTGTTGAATATATGACAAATAAGTTAATTACTATTGTACCTAACACGGGTGCTTGTCCAGAAATAATAACTAAAGATACAGGTTTTATATATCAATATCATGATTATAAAAATTTATCTAATATACTTACTAAAATTTATAATATGAGTCTTACTGATAGAAAGAAAATTATAGACAAGGGCTATGAAAGATCCAAGTGTTTTTCAAGTGAAAATAATGCTAAAAATATTATGAAATTATATGAAGATGTATTGAAGTAAAGGTGATTGATATGTCGAAGTTAAAAATTAATACAAACAATATATTTTATGTTTTATATGTACTTTTATTATTGGAAAACATGTTTTCAACTGTAGTAGTGCTTAGTGATATTTTAAAATATTTTGGATATATACTTTTGGTTGGTGTTGTTTTTTATGTGATTTTTATCAATAGAAAAGCTAAAAAAGAAGAATTGTTCAAAATATTAATATATTTTATCGTTGTCACAATAACTGCATTTGTATCTTCGAATAAACAATTGTTAAAAATAATGTTACTTATGATGGCATTTAAGGAAATTGATTTTGATGATTTCTGTAAGAAAGATTTTAAATATCGTCTATTGTTTTTAATTTCTATTATTATACTTAGTTTTGTTGGTTTAACTAATGGAAATGATGTTTTTCGAGAAAATGAAATACGTAGATATTCATTAGGATTTTATCATCCTAATATATTGGGATTACATACTCTTACATTATGTTTAGAATATTTGTATATAAACCGTAATAAAGAAAGAGTAAAACAATTTGTAGTAGTAATTATTACCTTACTTTTTAATGCTTTTGTCACGGATAGTAGAGCATGTATAGTTTCATTATTATTAGCATTTGTATATTTATGTTTTCCAAAGAAAAATCTTGCAAAAATTTATGATAGTGCTTTGTGTAAGACAACAGTTAAAAATATTTATCTTATTTTTATGATTATTATGCTTATTTTATCATTTAGTTTTAAATTAGACGGAAATAATTTTATTAATAAAATAGATAACATGTTATCTACTAGAATATATTGTGCCAATTACTATGTTAAAAACTACAATCTTTTAAAACCATTTGGTCAATTTATAGAAAGATTAGATGATTCAATAGTAGGAAATTTCTTGCCTCTTGATATTGGTTATATTCATTTATTAGTTATTTATGGTCCAATAATGATGGCTTTGCTACTTTATATGTTTTATACAATTTTTAAAAGAAGTTATAAAAATAAAAATTATATGTTAATATCAATATTCGTTATATGGTCAGTTTATTCAGTAATTGAAACGAATTCATTAGTTGATATATATAATCCATTTCTGATTACCCTTGCTGTTGTTTTCTATGATCATATAAACGGTATTGATGAAGAAAAGAAAAAAGAGGATGAAAAAGAGGAAAATTTTCTAAAGAAGATATATCATAAGATCTTGTTATATTTACCAAAATCAATTGCACATAAAATATTTTATTATAGTCAAACGAAAAAACATTTGAATTTAAAAAATCCAAAAGATTTTAATGAGAAGATTCAATATTTAATGGTTTATAAATATAGAAAAAAATATGGAATGTTAGCAGACAAATATTTAGTTCGTGACTATGTTAAAACAAAAGGATATGAGTCCTTATTACCTAAGTTATATGGAATATTTAATAATGCGGAAGAGATAGATGTAGATAATCTTCCTAATGAATTTGTATTAAAAACAAATCATGGTAGTGGCGGAGTATTTATTTGTACAGATAAAAATAATTTTGATATAGATAATGCGAAAGAAATATTAAATAAAATGTTAAAGAAATCATTTGCTAGTGAATGCTTAGAATATCATTATAATTATATTCAACCTAAAATAATTTGTGAGGAATATTTAAAAGAAAAGAATCATCAAAATCCTACAGATTATAAATTTTATTGTTACGATGGACATGTAGAATGTATGCTTCTTTGCACAGAAAGAGAAACAGGATTAAAACTTGACTACTATGATTTGAATTGGAATTATTTGGAATATGCAAAAAAAGAATTTAGAAGCAATAAGAAACATAAGAAACCAAAAAACTATCAAAAAATGATCGAAATTGCTTCTGATTTATCAAAAGGATTTGCTTTTGTACGAGTTGACTTTTATGAAATCAATGGTCAGATTTATTTTGGTGAGTTAACATTTACTCCCTATGCAGGAGTGGTTAACTATAATAGTCAAGAAGCTCTTGATTATCTTGGCAGTTTAATAAATATTGAACATGTAGAAAAAGAGTAGTCAATAAAAGGAGGAAATGTAAGTGAACAAGGATGTTTATATAAGGGATACTGAAATATATCACTATAATAATGAAATAATATTTAATCCTAGTAAAAAGTATCCAGAAGGATTAAATTTTGACATTAAAAGTGATGCAAAAATTTATGAAGAAATTCGCAACTTGTTTATAGATATGAATTTAGATAAGGAAAATATTGGTAAAAAAGCATGGAATCCTTTTAAGGAATTTATAAAAAAGGGTGATCACGTTATTATAAAACCAAATTTAGTAAGAGAAATAAATCCATTAAATGGAAATACTGATTGTTTAATTACTAATTTTTCTATTATAAGACCTATTATTGATTATGTATTGAAAGCATTAGAAAAAACAGGTTCTTTAATTGTAGGTGATGCACCTGTACAAGAGTGTATTTTTGAAGAGGTAATAAAACTTAACGGATTGGATTCGGCAATCCAAACTTATAATCAAAAAGGGTATAATATTCAACTAATAGATTTGCGAAAGCATCAAAATCCTGATCTAAAATGTAAAATAGTATCTATCAATAAAGATAGTTCTTTGTGTGAAATCGATAAATATTGGGATAAATATGCTATAACGAATTACGATTTAAAAAAAATGCACGAACATCATCATGAAGGAGTACATGAATATTTATTGCCGGAATGTGTGTTAAATGCTAACGTTATTATTAATTTACCAAAACCAAAAACGCATAGAAAAGCAGGAATGACTGCTTGTATGAAAAACTTTGTTGGTGTTAATAGTTTGAAAGAATATCTTCCACATCATAGAAATGGTAGTATATCTGAACATGGTGATGAATACCCAGAAAAAAATTGCTTAAAAAAAGTACAATCTAATATAAAGAATTATACATATACAAGAAATATAATAATTAGAGGACTAAACAAAATATGTCTTGGATTGGAAAAATTATTAGGTTTAGATCGATATTTAGAGGGTAGTTGGCATGGGAATGATACTATTTGGCGAACGATTTTGGATATTAATAAAGTTATATTGTATGCTGATAAAGAAGGAAAATTACAGGATCAACCTCAAAGAATAATTTTTAATCTTGCCGATATGATTATAGGAGGAGAAAAAGAAGGACCTTTAAAACCATCACCAAAAGAAGTCGGAATTTTAGTAGCTAGTTTTAATCAACTGAATATGGATAGAACAATCTGCCAAATCATGGGATTTAATCCGAATAAAATAAAATATATTTTTGAAGGTTACAATTTAAAAAAGTATCAAATTTCATCTTCAAAAAAATATAAAAATATCTGCAATGTTAATATAAAAACTATTAATAAAAATTTTATTCCTACAGATGGTTGGAGTGACTATTTGCTAGATAAATAATAATTTTTTTCTAAAGGATTGGAGGAGGTGAGTTAAATGTGAATGATAAAAAAATAGTATTAAGAAATATATTTTCTTCATTAATTGAAAAAACAATATCTACAGTTTATGGTATTATAATTCCAATTTTAATTATTAGACATTACGGATCAGAAGTGAATGGATTAGTTTCCTCAATAACACAATTTGTATCTTATATAGTTTTGCTTGAATTTGGTATAGGTCCTGTTGTTAAGTATTCGTTTTTTAAACCATTAATGGAGAAAAATGAAAATGAAGTGAATAAAGTATTGGGAGCCACTAATAGATTTTTTAAAAGAATAGCATATATATTTCTAATATACTTAGTTCTTTTATGTTTCATTTATCCTAATATAATTGATGGATTTGGATATTGGTATACTTTCTCACTAATAATTATTATATCTGTTGGAAAATTTTTTGAATATTTTTTAGGAATGACTTATAGTTTATTCTTACAGGCAGATCAGAAAAATTATATTATTGATTATACAATCGCTATAACATACATATTAAGTATTATTTTAATTATAATTTTAATAAAATTAAACTTTAGTGTTCAAAGTGTAAAATTAATTGGATCGTTAACCTATATAATAAGACCTCTTATATTGAAATGGTATTTTAATCGAAAATATCCTTATAAGATTGAAAAGAAAGGAAAATACAAGTTACCACAACAGTGGGATGCTTTATTTCATCATATTGCTGCAACAGTTCAAACTAATACTGATGTTGTTATATTGACTATATTTAGTACATTATCTAATGTATCCATTTATTATGTATATAGTTTGATTACAAATGGATTACGAACAATCATTCTTTCACTGACTAATGGTATTGATGCCTTTTTTGGAAAACTATTAATTAATGATTCAGAATCTTCTATAAAGAATAAATTTGAAATATATACTTTCTTTTTCTATACTATTACTACTATTTTGTTGTCCTGTTCAATTGTTTTGATCATACCATTTATTAGTGTTTATACAAAAAACATTACTGATGCCAATTATATAAATAATGTTTTTGCTTATCTTATGGTTTTTGCAGAATTTACGTTTGTTATCAGATATCCATATTCGGATATGACGTTTGCTAAGGGACATTTTAAACAGACAAAAAACTTTTCCATTGTAGAACCAATAGTCAATATTATATTATCTATTTTATTCGTAGTAAAATTTGGATTAGTAGGAGTAGCTCTTGGAACTCTTATTTCCATGTTTATTAGAACAATAGGATTTATAGTATACGCTTCGAAAAATATTTTAAATATTAAGCTTTCACAAGGAATGAAAATTATAGTTATTTCCTATATAGAAATGTTAATAGTGTTTATCATTCATAGTTTGGTTGGTAATTTTGCTGTATCAAATTATTTAGAATGGTTTGTATTAGGTTTCTTTACTTTTATCATTATTTCAATATTTATTTTTATAATGAATTGTATCGTGTTAAAAAATACATCGAAAAAAATATTTAAGGTAATTCTAAGAAAATAAGGAGGAAAGAAAATGAAAATAGCAGTTGCCGGAACAGGGTATGTCGGATTATCAATGAGCATATTGTTATCACTTAGAAATGAAGTGGTTGCTTATGATATTGTTCAAGAAAAAGTGGAAATGTTAAATAAACGCATTTCACCAATTAAAGATAAAGAAATGGAGGAATATTTAAAAGAAAAGGACTTGAATTTAAAAGCAACACTAGATTATAAGGAAGCTTTTAAAAATGCTGACTATATTATAATAAGTACACCTACGAATTACGATGAACGGTTAAATTATTTTGATACTTCTAGTGTTGAAGACATTATACAGAAAGTAATATCTTTAAATTTAGATTCTACTATAGTTATAAAATCAACTGTTCCTGTTGGATTTATAGAAAGAATAAGAAAAAAATATAATACAAATAATATATTCTTTTCTCCGGAATTTTTAAGAGAAGGACATGCTTTATATGATAATTTGTATCCTTCACGAATTATTGTAGGGGATACTACAGAGAAAGCAGTAACTTTTGGAGAGTTATTAAAGGAAGTTTCATTAAAACCAGACGTAAAGATTTTGACTATGGAACCTACAGAAGCAGAGGCAGTAAAATTATTTGCAAATACATATTTGGCATTAAGAGTTGCATATTTCAATGAATTAGATACCTATGCTGAAATGAAAGGATTAAATACAAAAGAGATTATCGAGGGAGTTTGTTTAGATCCAAGAATCGGGGATTTTTATAATAATCCATCGTTTGGTTATGGTGGCTATTGTTTGCCTAAAGATACAAAACAATTATTAGCCAATTATAAGGATGTTCCTAATAATATGATAGAAGCAATAGTTAAAGCAAATGATACAAGAAAAAATCATATTACAAGCATGATTTTAAAACGAAATCCTAAAGTTGTTGGTATTTATCGGTTAACTATGAAAACTAATTCTGATAACTTTAGAGCAAGTGCCATACAAGGGATTATTGAAAGATTAAAAAAACATCATATTACAATATTAATATATGAACCCACATTAAAAGAAAGTACATTTCATGATTGCATTGTAATCAAAGATATAGATGAATTTAAAAGCAAAAGTGATGTGATTGTATCCAATCGCATAGATGATTGCATAAAAGATATATCCGATAGAATTTATACACGAGATATTTTTACTAGGGATTAATAATCCTATTTGCAATTTATTTGTATAAGTAAATTAAATAATCTTATGATAAAATGAGGCATTGGTATATATTATACTAATGTGAGGATAAAATTATCAGACTAAAGTAAAAATTTTTGTTAAAGAAAATAAATTTGTTAAAGAAAATATATCTTCTATTTTGGTTGTATATTTTTATCATAAATTTTTATTGAAACATAAGGGGATATATGATAATATAATTATATAATTATGAATTATATTAGAATACTTTATGTAAAAGAGGAGTTATGTATGCAAAATAAAATTAAAGAATATAGTATTTTACGAGTGATCCTTACCTTATTGGTTGTTTTAGGACATTCTGCTTATTTGAGTGTATATACTGCGGGGGGGGGGTTACATATTACCTAAATAGTCCTAGTATTATAGTTATCTTTTTAAATAAGTTACAAAGTTGGATTTATACTTTTCATATGCCCTTATTTATATTTTTATCTGGTGCTGTATATAGTTTAGCAAAGCAAAGCCGTTTAGACGAATTGGCATATAAAAAGTTTAAGAGATTATTAATTCCTTATTTTTTGTGCGGATTATTTTTCATGTTACCTATCAAGAGAATTTTTGGATTTTATAATAGTAGTGATTTTAGCTCAATTATTAAATCATTTATATTAGGTACTGGTGAGCAAGGCCATTTATGGTTTTTACCAACATTATTTTGGAATTTCATAATTTTTTATTTAATTAATACAATAATTAAAGACAAAAGTTCCTTTGCTTTATTATTAATTAGTCTTATTTTTCAAAAATATTATAATGTATATATAAAAATAGATATTTTTTGCTTAAGTACAAGTATAAATTATATTTTTTATTTTACTTGTGGTTATTGTTTCGAATTGTGGCGAAAAAAAATAGAAGCTTTTTTAGATAAAAAAATAATATATGTATTTTTATTCAGTATAATTTTATCCATATTGTTGAATATAAAATATAATTTTTTGAATGGTTATGATAACTTATTTTATAATTTTATTATTATTTATTTTATTAGTTACAAATTATCTAAAACTAAATTTGCTAATTCTAACATAATTAATGCAATAGAAAAATATAGTATGTCTATTTATTTGTTTCATGATCCATTACAATACATTATTTTATATATATTCTTTAAAAAAAATTTATTAAATAATGAAGTAATGATATTTTTTTATTCCATATGTCGGATAGTTGGAACTATATTACTATCAATTTTAATTAAAAAGATAATAGATTATGTCATAACAAAAGCTAAAGATAAAAATTTCATATAAATATTTAATTTAATAGATTGTTTTTAATTTTTAATTTATTTGATACATACTTATTACTGATATATTTTATTAATAATACAAATAACCCTTGATTTATCTTTCTTTTCTGTATATTTTTTATTTGACATCAATTGATTATTATACATAAAAGCACGATAATACAATATTATACTATAATTCATTGAAAATAACATATAATAATGTTATACTGATAATACGTAGTAATGGAGTTGTTAGAATGAGAAGAAAATTAAATATACCTATGATAGTATTAACGGTAATAAATTTTATATTTATAATAATTTTAACTATATTTTTAAATAATTTACATGTAATTCCACTTGGATATATGGTTTTAATATGGTTTATATTACTGGCTTTTGGAGTAGGGATTATGTTTTTACTGAAACAAAAGAAAAAAGTATGTAAATATATTGGATATGGTTTATCTGCAATTTTTATTGTATTTTGTGTGATTGCCATTCACTATGCTGAAAGAACCAATAATTTCTTAAATAAGGCATTTAATAATGCTACAAATACCTATATTAATACATATTATGTTGTTACAAGAAGTAATAGTGAATATGAAGATATTAAAGATTTAAAAGGAAAAAGAATTGGTTATTATGATAGTATTCCTAATATTGAGGAAGCCTTAAAACAGTTAAGAAAAAAAACATCAACAACTAATATGAAATATGATGATTTTGATCATACTTTTGCTGCTTTAGATAAAGATAGTGTAGCTGCAGTTGTAATTGAAAAAACACTATATCAATTTATTATGGATTATGATGATAGCTTCGAACAAAACAAATATAATATTTTAGATATGTTTGATGTAGAAATAGAAGAAGAACAGGAAGAAATTGATTCTAATGGTGATTCATTTAGTGTTTATATTGGTGGGACTGATTTTACGGAAACATATACCGATTTTAATATGATTGTTACGATCAATAAAAAAACACATAGAGTGATGCTTACTAGTACGCCAAGAGATTTTTATATAGAGTTAGATGGAAAAAATGGCGCAAAAGATTTACTTGGATATGCTGGTGTATGGGGAATCAATACTTCTAGGAAGTCACTTGAAAATTTATATGATATTAATATAGATTATTATGTTAAAATCAATACAAAAAGTTTAGTTGGATTAGTAGATACTTTAGGTGGTATTGAATTTTGTTCAGATTTTGCTTATACTACGACGCATGCTACTATAATGGGTTCTTATGATGATTCAAAAGGAACTAAATTAAGAGTTCAACAGGGATGTCATGATTATAGTGGAATTGAAATTTTAACAATCGCAAGAGAACGAAAAGCGTATGCAGATGGCGATCGCCAACGTCAAAGAAATTGTCAACAGATTATGATTAATATTTTTAATAAAATGATTCGTCCTGAAAATATTACAAATTATGTCAATATTTTAAATGCAGTGAGTGATTTATATACAACCAATATTCCAAGAGATCTAGTAACTGATCTTGCTAAAATTACTGTTTCTAATCCAACAGCCTGGTCAATTGAACAACAATCTGTTACAGGTAGGGATTCTAGAAACTATGTACATTTAAGTAATTATATGGATTATGTCATGATTCCGGATATGGATAGTGTTGCGGCTGCTACATCTAAAATAAAAGAAATTGAAAATGGAAAGGAGTAAAATCTTTTCTTTTTTTATGAAGAAAAAGGAAATAGAGAAGAAGCCTTGTAAGATATAGGTGAGGTGATCATTGAAAAAATTTTATAATGGCAAATATGATGCTGTATTTAAAGCAACATTCTGTGATGAAAATGATATGGGATTAATTAAAACATTTCTAGAAAAATTGTTGTCCATTCATATGAAATTAAATTCATTGATACAAATCATAATATAAAAATTCTATTACATGTATTAAAAAAGGAGTTTAAAATTTTAGAAATGAATAATATTAAAATGATACAAGAAATTCAAAAAATAATCTTAGATAGCAGACAAAAAGTAGCTTACGCAGTAAACCATACTATGTTATATGCTTATTGGAATGTAGGAAGAATTATTGTTGAAAATGAACAGAACGGCAATATCAAAGCAGAATATGGAAAACAAATTTTAAAAGAACTTTCTATGGAATTAAGAAAGATTTTAGGATCAGGATTTTCTGTCAGCAATTTATTTAATATGCGTAAACTGTATATAATTTATCCAAAATTCCAGACACTGTCTGGAAAATTGAGTTGGTCTCATTATTGTGAATTATTAAGTATCAAAAACGTTGATGAGCGAAATTTTTATGAGAAAGAATGTATTAATTCTAACTGGAGTGTAAGAGAATTAAAAAGACAATTAGAAACATCTTTATTTGAGAGATTATTACTTTCTGAAGGAAAAAAGAATAAAGAAAAAGTTTATGAATTATCAAAAGTTGGACAAACACTTAATACACCAGAAGATATATTAAAAGAACCTTATGTGTTTGAATTTTTAGGAACGAAAGAAAATAAACCAATTTTAGAAAAAGATTTAGAATTAAAATTAGTTAAGCATATTGAAGAATTTTTACTTGAATTGGGAAAAGGTTTTATGTTTGTTGGAACACAACAAAGAGTTACTTTAGAAAATACGCATTATTATGTTGATATGGTTTTTTATAATAAAATATTAAAATGTTATGTTTTAATTGATTTAAAAGTTGGACAAATGAAAGCTGAATATGCAGGTCAAATGAATATGTATCTAAATTACTATAATGAAGAAGTTAGTGAAAAAGGTGATAATAAATCAATAGGAATTATCCTTTGCAAAAGTAAAAAAGATATTGCAATTGATTATGCTTTAGGTGGACTTTCCAATAATGTTTTTGCTTCTACTTATACTTATTATATTCCTAGAAAAGAGGAACTAATGCAGGAAGTAGAAAAAGTATTAAATGAATAATAAATTGAAAAAATAATTTATTCAAAATTCCAGACAGTGTCTGGAATTTTGAGTTATATCTGCACCAATTGAAAAATACATAATATTGTCAATTTTCAAAATAAATTTTTTATGAAGAAAAAGGAAATAGAGAAGAAGCCTTGTAAGATATAGATGAGGTGGTCAATTGAAGAAATTTTATAATGGAAAATATGATGTTGTATTTAAAGCAACATTCTGTGATGAAAATGATATGGGATTAATCAAAACATTCCTAGAAAAATTGTTGTCCATTCATATTGAAGAGATTAAATTTTTAAATCCAGAATTAATATTAAATGATGCCGAAGAAAGAAAAAAGACAGTAGATGTACTAGTCAAAACAGAACAAGAATATATCCATATTGAATTAAATCAAATTCATAGTGAGTATCTGCATGTAAGAAATTTTTGTTATTTTATGAATATCTATTCAAAACATACAAGAAGAGGAGAAGAATATGATTTAGTAAATCAATATATTCATATAGACTTTACCTATGGAATCAAAGACACAGAAGGAAAACGAGAATACTATGTAATGGATGAGCAAGGGAAAAAATATGTAGAAAATATCAGAATTATCGAATACAATATGGACAAAATTATGGATTATTGGTATAATAATGATGAAGAGAAGATAGCAAAATATCGATATTTAATGATGCTTGGAGTAGATAGAAAATCATTAGATAAGCTATGTAAAGGAGATTCATTTATGGAAGATTATAAAAAGAAAATAGATCGATTAAATGATAGTGAGCCATATACGAGTTGGATTACACCCGAGGAAGATGCAAGATTAATGTTAAATACAGAGAAGAGGATTTCATATAACGAAGGAATGGATGAGGGATTAAAACAAGGAATGAATGAAGGATTAAAACAAGGAAAGAAGGAATCACAGAAAGAAATGTCTATCGCATTATTAAAAGAAGAAATTCCCATTGAAATAATTTCAAAATGTACGACATTATCGGTTGCTGAAATAGAACAATTAAAAGAATCTTAGGATTCTTTTTGTTTAGAAAAATTTGTGGTACAATAATATAGGATGTGATGGTATGGCTAGAAAAAATAAAAAACGAAAAAAAATAATATGTCAGAAAATTGGAAAGTTTCTTTCCATTGTGTGGATTATAATTTCCCTTGTATTTTTTATCCTATTATCACAAATTCATATTTTACCTAGCAAATATATGATGATTTTACTTGGTATCTATGCAGTGATTACACTTGTTGTTTTGATTTTGATGTTAAACCCTAATATCCGTTTAAAAACAAAAACAAGTAGTGAAATTTTTAGTACTATTTTTTTAAGTATTATACTACTCATTTGTTCATATCTTTATAAGACAATTGATTTTATGGGTAATATCAAAGATAAAAAGTACCAGATTGAAAATTATTATGTGATTGTTTTAAATAATAGTTCTTACCAAAATGTAGATGATTTAGATGGTAAAAAAATAGGAATTTATCAAAGTACTTTAGATACACATGATGAATCACTTGTAAAATTAAAATCTAAAATTTCATATTCACAAAAGCAATATCAAGATATTTTAAATTTAGGAGAAGATTTATTAGAAGAAAATATAGACGCTATATATGTAAATGCTTCTTTTTTATCCATTATTCAAGAAGATGATGAAACATTTGAAGGTAAAACCAAAATTATAGATACGATTGAAATCAAAATTAGTAACGAAACTGTAAAAAAGGATATCAATGTTACCAAAGAAGCATTTAATCTCTATATTAGCGGAATTGATGTATATGGTAATATTGCTTCTGTATCGAGAAGTGATGTCAATATTATTGTAACTGTAAATCCTGTTACGCATCAAATTTTATTAACATCTATTCCAAGAGATTACTATGTGAAATTACATGGAACAACCGGATACCGTGATAAATTAACACATGCAGGTATTTATGGAGTTGATATGTCTATTGCAACCATTGAAGATCTACTTGAAATTGATATTAACTATTATGCAAGAGTCAATTTTACAACATTAGAAAAATTGGTAGACGCTATTGGTGGAATCGATGTATATTCCGATTATGATTTTACAACGATTCATGGAAATTATCATTATAATAAAGGAATCAATCATTTGAACGGAAAAGAAGCATTAAGTTTTTCAAGAGAACGCTATGCCTTTACAGCAGGAGATCGTCAAAGAGGGAAAAACCAACAAGCTGTTATTACGGCTATTATTAATAAAGCTTTAAGTTCCAAAACGATGATTACCAAATATACGAGTATTTTAAATTCATTACAAAATAGTTTTCAAACCAATATGGGTAGCGACAAAATATATGATTTAGTGAATATGCAACTCAATAAAATGCCATCATGGAATATTACATCTATTAGTTTAGATGGAACTGGAAAAAGTGCTTATACGTACAGCTATAGTAGTGGAAAATTATATGTTATGGAGCCTGATTTGGACACAGTAGAGATGGCAAAAAATAAAATAAATGAAATGATGCAAATTCCATAAACCAGTAAAAAAATAAATAAAATGAAAAAGTACTATTATAACTTAAAAAATAGTACTTTTTATTTCATGAGTATTACTCATAAATCCAAATTTATTGATATTTATCTACCAAATATTATGAAAAAGAGTTATAATACAAGTAATGAAAATTTAAGTGGCTAGAACCTTACTAATTGGAATGAAAACGTTATAGAAGTTCTATTAAAAAATTTAGGAAAATATATGAACTTGAAAGCATCACAAATATCGTCTATCAAAAACTATGTGAAAGACCGAATAAGGGGGAATATAAAATGAAATTTGTCAGTCGTTTTTTTTCACAAATATTGGTATTGATTTTAATTGGAACTACTACACTTAGTTTATTATTACTTACATTTTTAAATAGTGTCCAAAATTTTTTGTCCAAAGAAAATATCATTCAAACCGCCAAACAATTAGATTTCAAACAATTAATGGGGGAACAATTACAATCAGAAATATATGATATATTAGAACAAACAGGTCTTCCAAATGAATATGTAGACTATATACTGGAAAATGATGAAATAAAAGAATATGTGGGAAATTATGTTGCAGAAGGCATCAATTATGTTTTATATGAAAAAGAACCACCTGTCATATCTGCTTCTGAACTGACAACTACACTTTCTAATAGTTTTGATTATGTCATCCATCAATTAGAAAATCATAATATTGAAGTAACGGAATATCTTACCGAAGATGATCAAATTTTAATTCATCAAAAAATTGAATATTTAACACCAAAACTAGTAGAAAAAATACCAGAAGCTGAAGAATTTATGGAAAAAGTAATTGCTCAAAATAAAGATGTACAAGCCGGAAAACAAAAATTAGAACAATTGCAGCAATTCATAAAAATCATTCAAAAAGTATTTCAATATAAATCTTTATTAAGTATTAGTATTATCATCCAAATGATAGGTATAGTACTTTTAAAACTAGAACATTTTCATTTTATCAAATGGCTATTGATACCATTTATAGGTACAGCATTGATTTTGGGATGGTTATGTGATCACGTACCAATTTGGATTCATAAATATTATCCACAAGAATTAGAGCCAATACGATCTTATATGGAAGGAATGCTTGAAAAAGTCTATATCATATGGAGACATAATGGATCATTATGCTTTACTGTTTTTCTTCTTTTGATTATTTTACAAATGCTTATTTGGATTGTACTTATGCATTATCGTCGTCGAAAAAAAGACATGGCTATATTATAAAAATATCATTTCAAAATGATATTTTTTTCATTTGGTATTACGAACGACAAAAAAAGACATATTGATTTGTTACAGTGTAGTTGGTGATGTGCATGAAGAAAAATATTGAAATCATTGTTGTTTGCATAGCAGTTGGATTTTTAATGGGACAATTTATGTTTCATCAATATCATCAAGACGAATCTACAGCTCCTACGGTAGCGACAAAAGAAACGGAAACAACACTTTATTTTTTACAACAAGGAGTCTATTCTAGCATAGAAAGTATAGAAAAGAATCTAACTGATTTTGAATATTACACATATACAGAACAAGATGGAAAATATTATGTTTATGTCGCAATTATTCAAAGTGAAGAAAATTTGGAAAAATTAAAAGGTTTTTTTAAAGATATGGGCTATGATATTTATGTAAAGCAATATACTGTTTCAAGCACAGCCTTTTTAGAAGTACTGAATCAATATGAACAATTGTTAAAAGGTACAAATGATGCAAAAACAATACAGGCTGCTTGTACACAGATTTTAGCAAAATATGAGGAGTTAGTGGTAAATGACTAAAATAAAAGATATTCCCGTCCAAGATCGTCCGATTGAACGCTTACTACAATATGGTGTAGAATCTATCAGCAATGAAGAATTACTTGCCATTTTACTAAAAACTGGAAGTAAGACACAATCTTCTAAAGAACTCGCAACGACTGTTTTATCCAAAGTAAAACACATTTCCGAGTTAAAAGAAATGTCATATGAAGCATTATGTAAAATTCCGGGAATTGGGAAGGGGAAAGCAACTATCCTATTAGCGGCATTTGAACTTGGGAACCGTATGGAACGTAGTGTAGAGACTTTACCTGGTAAAAAATTTAATCAAGCAAGACTCATTTATGAATATTATAAAAGTATTTTATCCAATAAAAAACAAGAACATGTTTATTGTTTATACTTGGATACAAAGAAAACGATTATTAAAGAAAAATTATTATTTATAGGAACAATTAATTATAGTATCATTCATCCACGAGATATATTCAAAGAAGCTTATTTAGCCTCAGCAACAGGAATTATTTGTGTGCATAATCATCCGACTGGTGATGTAACACCTAGTAAAGAAGATTATGATATGACTTATCATTTAATGCAAGTAGGACAAACATTAGGTATTCCTCTCATTGATCATATTATCATTGGTAAAAATCAATATTACAGTTTTTTTGAAAATGGTGATATGGAGATGAAACAAATAAGAAATAGGTGACTTATGTATAAGAAAAGAAAAATAGAAAGCAAGTATGGTATCTGCATTATTATTTTTGTTGCTTTATTGATATTAGGTATTATGATGTATGTGATGAAAGACCAAAGAAAACCTACCATGGTAGAACAAGGAATGCAAGATGCTATTTTGTATTTAGAACGTTTGGTTTCTTATCCCATACATTTTATTTCCGATCAAATAGATAAAAATAGAGAAAAAAACAGAATTTATCAACAATATCAACAATTACAAGAACGTGCTGATGCAATTGAAGCAGAGATATCTAGAAGTCATGAATTAGAATCCCAATTAGAAGAAATGAAATCGTTATTAGAACTTAATCAGACCTTAACAGAATATACATATGTGAATGCAACTGTTATTACACGAAACTTAGATCATTGGTATCAAACCATTACTATTGATAAAGGCAAAAAAGATGGTATTGAAGAAAATATGGCAGTGATTACGAATCAAGGTCTTATTGGACAAATATTACATACTACATATGCTAACAGTACTGTAAAACTATTAACTAGTGCTGATGCTAGTCATAAAATTTCTGTTAAAATAGAAGGAAATGGCGAATATATATATGGATTATTATCTGGTTATGATGAGAAAACAAAACGTTATCAGATTGAAGGAATTGCGGAAAATACGGAAATTGTAAAAGGAGCACATGTCATTACAACTGGCTTTGGAGGATCTATTCCTTCTGGTATTTTGATTGGCACTGTAGAAGAAACCAAAACCGATCATTTTGACTTAGCACGAACCGTTTTAGTAAATGCTAGTGTCAACTTTGATGAAATTCGCTTTGTTACAATCTTAAAAACAGGAGGCGTAAGTGAATGACAGCCATTGTGATTACATTGTTTTCTTTTTTTCTAGAAGCAACCTGTTCATTATATATCAAAATGACTCATCCAACATTTGCGATTTTATTTACTATGATATCTGTAATAGTGGGATATTCTTATTTTCATAATAGAAAAAATTATTATCTATATTGTGGTATCGTTGGTCTATGTTATGATATGGCAACAGGTACATTAGGTATGCACACTATTTTATTTTGTACATGTGGATATTTATTTCAAAAATCTTTTGGGTGGTTATCCCATTCTTGGTATAATTTTTTAATCATTTTATTTGTTACAATTGTATTATATCGTGTTTTTTCTTATAGTATTTTACTCATTACAGGATATTTATCACCCGATATTTATGTATTTTTACAAATACTAATCGCATCTATTTTACCAAATCTATTTTATGGTTTTCTTTTATATCAACTGCAACACTTAATGGGTCAAAAATCTTTCTTACAAAAAAAGTTCTAATGTATTTTTTTACTCATATAATGGAACAGGTGATCATATGAGTCCAGAAGTTCGAAAAATTCGTAATCAAATGAAACAAAAAAAGAAGTATTTTCCAAAAAAAGTAACGATGAAACGTACAAGCTATACAAAATTCATATCGCGATTAGGTATGACGATTCTCTTAACACTGATAACCCTGATTGCATTAAAATCTAATCCAAAATATAAAGCTACTTTTTACCAACACGTTTATGATAGTCATATTTCATTCGCAACGATTAATGCTACTTATCAGAAATTTTTTGGTTCTCCTTTACCATTTCAAGAATTATTTCAAAACAATACAGAACCTGTATTTCAAGAACAGTTGGTATATACCGAGCAACATAAATACAAAGATGGAGTCGCACTGACTGTATCCAAACAATATTTGGTACCTGTTTTAGAAAGTGGAATGGTAGTATTTATAGGAGAAAAAGAAGGGTATGGCAATACCGTAATCGTACAACAAATGGATGGAATTGATATTTGGTATTCCAATTTAGAAACAGTAAATGTAAAGCTATATGATTATGTAGAAAAAGGAAGTTTGTTAGGAGAAGTAAAAGACAATCAACTTTATTTAATTTATAAAAAAAATGGTACTGTTTTAAATTATGAAGAATACATTCCAGTTTGAAATACATATTTTATATTATATAGTAGGTTTATTTTGTTTTTTACTAGGATACTTTAAAGATTTTATATGGATATCATTACTTATTATCGTACATGAATGTGGTCATATAACAGGTGCCATTTTACAAAACTGGAAAATTGAAAAAGTGATTATCCTTCCTTTTGGAGGTATGACAATACTCAAAGAGTATTTAAATCGACCTGTATATCAGGAATGGTGGATTGTATTATTAGGGCCTCTATATCAAATGTTATTTTGGTGCCTTTTACATGGCCTTCATTTTACCAATCCTACATTTACCATGTATCATTTTTTATTGTTATTTTTTAATTTGATTCCCATAATTCCTTTGGATGGTTTTAAAATACTACAACTTTTGTTGGAACGTTTTTTTTCTTATATGCATGCAAAATATATTGGGCTTAGTATTTCCATTATGTTATTGTTTTTCTTAGGAATATATACAATTATGTGTAAAAATATTTTATTGGGGATTATTTTAATATTTTTAATCAAAGAAAATTGGAAATTTTATCATATGATTCCTTATCAAATAGATAAATTTATATTAGAACGTTATTTATATAATTTTCACTTTCCAAAAATTCAAAAAATCAAGGGTACACATCTTAAAAAAATGAAAAGAGGATATATGCATCTATTTTATATACAGGGAGAATGGAAAAACGAAAAAGAAATTTTAAAAAATTACTATCGTTATTCTCTTATCCAATAATCCTATGGATGAAGTAAAGTAAATGTTGGAAAAATTTAAGAGAAAATACAAGTTATACAATTAATTTGTATTTTTTACATTCTTTTTGATAAAAAATAATTTGTTCTATAATTATCTTTTAAACTAAAAGTACTATTATCTATTTCAT
>CANQWB010000017.1 GCA_947627435.1 uncultured Bacilli bacterium | reverse complement strand
TCTGCTTGTTCTAATACTTCTTTTTTTATTCCTATTAATTCGGATAGAAAATCTACTACCATTTCTCTTGCTTCAACGCTCCTAAATAGAGCTTTAAATAAAGCATCATTTAACATATTTACTTCTTTTAACTCTGTTGTTTGCACAACACATCATCTCCTTTGATATCGACACTATACCAAAGGATAATCATAAAGTAAAATGAATATTTTGCTTTATTTTGAATACTTTTTGAATCTATTTTTTCATTTCTTTTATACAGATATTATCTTTCTATGATTCTTTCTTTACAGAAAAATAAATTCTATACTAAAAAAAAAAGAATCTTAAGATTCTTTAAAAATTCATCAGTTGCATCATAGCAAATAGCAATAATAGTAAAATTCCACCACCTGTTGCTACGAGCATCGTCATAGTTTTATTTTCCATACGATCTAAACGTTCTTTATATTTTTGTTCACGTGCTTTATTTTGTAATGTAGATACTGTTCTAGAAAATAATACCAATTGTTCTTGTTTATTTTCTTGTGAACCTAATCCTAAACGATAAAGCAAACGCATCATACGCATAGAATCTCTTACTGGATATTCTTTCGCAAAATCCATATAAGGATTTACACTAGAATCACCTGCTTCAATTTTGGCAATTAATTTTTCTAATCCAGGTTTAAAAATATCAGGTGCGGTTGCAATACTTTTACGGATTGCTACAGGTACTGTATAATGTTGTACTAAAATTTCTAGTCCTTTTAAATAATAAGGTAACATTTGATTAATGTTATTCAAATTATTTCGGTAATATCTTTGTAAGCTTGTATATGGCATTTTAAATACCAAAAATCCTAATATAAATGCAAATAATACATTTACAAAGGTTAAATCAGACATCATAAATACAAAGATAAGAAAGACAATTACAATGACTCCATTACGTATACGTTTGGAAAATTCATCATATACATCTACTGAATTGCCATATTTTACATTCAGTAAAAATTTATAATCATCTTCCATTAAAAATCTAAAGTATGGTTCACTGTCTTCAAAAAATTTTTTTGTATTAATTTTATTTGTATACTCTAATACAAATAGAATGATTAGTGCAATAATTATAAATTCCATTATTCAGCCCCCACATTCTCATTATAATATTTTTCACCTGAAAGTAGGAAGTAAGTATTGATAATGATAATTCCATGTAACAACAATTGAACAATACCATTATCTAATAAGCTTATGTAAGATTCTACACCAAGTAAAAATTGAACTAACATAACCATTAGATATAAGATGATACCAAATTGTAAGAATTTTTTGTGGAATTGTGCCCTATCCAAACGATCTCGGTAAACATTTTCTACTAACATGTCGATATCAAGTGACATATTTTCTAAAGCATCGCTTGAATTTTTAGAACCTTCATTGGTAATTTGTAAGAACAGTTGGTGCATATTTCTTACAATAAAATAGTCATATCTTTGATTCATAAATTGAATAGATTGTTCAATTGTTCCATTTTCATATGCCAAATCAATCATTGTCTTTACATCTGAACTTACTGGGTCTTCTAATACTCCAGATTCATATACACCTTCTAATGCTTTGATGAAAGACTGTGTAGTTGCAAATTCCATAATGGTATTGGTTGTATATACTTGAATTTGTTCAAAGATAAATTCACTATATATTCTTTTGCATCTTAAATATGTTAAATATGGAATTGTCATAACTGCAAATACGGCATAGATTACAGATAAAATCAAATTATAGAAATATAAATATGAAATAACTGCTGCTGCTACTGCAAATATAGTTACTTGAAGTGTATATTGTTTTTTTGTATATTCCTGTCCAAGATCTTTTACTTTTTCTCTTACTTCTTTAAAAGAATAAGGAGCATACTTATCATAAACACTTCCTACCTGCTTTGATATATATTTATAAATATGATCCCCCGTATTTTTACGATAGGAAATTACAAATATAATAATAAAAGCAATTAGGATAAATACGAATATTTCCATTTAAATACCTCCTTTATTCATATGAAATATTTTGTACTGGATTTGTTCCAAAGGCATTCATAGTTGGTTGTGTGGAACTTACAGGTTTCACATCATCTGTATGAATAATATTTGGTGTTATATTGATACCTTGTGCATCTAAGTAATCTATTAAATACTTAGAAGGTTGATTTCGAATTACTTTTCCAGATGATGATTTTTGATAAATTGTATTATATTTTGCTTCATTATTTTCGGTTACGTAAAACTCTGTTACTTCTGCGATTTCACGTATAAAATGTTTTGTTGCTTTATCTTGGTAACCACGTATATATACACCAATTTGGATATAACGATAAATTGTTTTAATAAATTGATCGATATCTTGATTGGTTTCTAGTAAACTATACATACGGTGTGGAATCGAAGATGCTTTATCGGCATGGATGGTTGACAAAATATAGTGTCCAGAAGATATAGAGTTACGAACGGCAAGTACAGCTTCTGCGCTACGTACTTCGGATAACAAAATCCATTTTGGGTTTTGTCTCATACAAGTAACAAGTACATCAGAATAAGAAGCAATATTGTTGGTTTTCATTGCAACAATATCTCTATGTGGAAAGATACGATCCAAATGTAATTCCAATGTATCTTCAATAGTTATTACTTTTTCATCTTCTCTTGTATGTGCGGCTAGATATTTGATAAACTCTGTTTTACCAGATCCAGTTTCACCACTCACAATAATGTTGCAATGACCTAAAACACATTGAATTAAGAAATCATGGATATCCAAATCCACATATTTTTCTTGTAATAATTTTTCTTTTTCTAGTCTTATTTTTGCTGGTGTTTTACGAATAACACAAGCAATACCATTTGTAGCAATCGAATCATGTATGAAATTAAGACGTAATTCTGCACCTTCAGCATCCAAAAAGGGATGTGCCATATTGAATGATTTACCCATTACATTGGAACATTGGAATGCCAATTTTTCCATTAATGCATCATTAATATTTGGATTTTCAACTCGAAAGTTTCCTTGTGATAATGTTTTTAAATGGATTTGTCCATGATTACTGTAGGAAATATCAGTAATATCATTGTCGTCTAAATAAGGTTGTATTGGACCAAAATCCACTTGTTGGAACATGTTATCGTTCATGTATTAACCTTCTTGTGTTTGTGCAATTTCAGCATTTAATTCATCATTTGGCACAGTATTTGCATTAATAAAATCTCTTAATGTTTGTGAACTTACTTCTGTTGTTCCTTCTTCTACGGTAATGTTTCCACCATGTGGTACTGGGAACAATTCTGCTGAGAATGCAGTCATGTATTTTGCTTTTAATAACAATACGTTAATTTCTGGTTTTACACCAAAGATTAAACTACTTGGTACACGTGATTCATCACTATTTTCAAATACATTTCTACCTGATGAGTCTTTAACAGCTAATACTTTTACATTTTCTACTAATTTACCTACCATAAGTTGACCATTTTCATTTACTGCTTTTAAGTAAATATCGATGTAGTTTCCTGGGAAAATAGAATTATAGTATGTTTTTTCCATTGTAACAGCCATATTGTATGGAATTTCTCCTGCTGCTACTTCTACAAATGCAGAGTCTGGTAAATCAGATTCGTTTACAACAACGCCACTATAGAACATACTACCTGCTGGAATTACAGTATTATAGTTACTATATTTTCCAATTACGTATGCTGAAGAACGAATGACATTGCTTTGTAACACAACTGGTGCTACATCTACATATTCAATCATATCTGCTGTAATTTTTGTTCTTGGTTGAATGGTTTCTGCAGCTACTGGGATTCTTTTTACTGGGTTTACCATTCTGTTAATTTGGATACGATATCCAAAAAATAATACTAAGATAATCGCGATTACTCCAATCACTGTAACCGTATTTTTGTTTTTAAAAAATCTTTTTAATGAAATCATTAAGTTATTCATATTTTTCTTCCTTTCTCTAATATGGGGTTTCCAAAATTGCATCTAGACGATTTGAAATATCAAATTCCATAACTTCGTCTGTTACATTGGATTCGACAGTGGATGAAATCTTCAAACTTACTTTTGGTGGTGTTTCATTCACGTCATATATGTCCACTCTATAAGTATTTCCTAGGGTTACACTTTCAGCAAACCTCCTTATAAAGTTTTCAACAAATTTTTCACGATCAATACGAACTGTACCGGTCTTACGATAAGAAGCTAAGTCGACGGCATCATACATAGCTGCTTCTGTAACTTCTTTTAAGAGAATATAATTTTGTTCGTCTGTGTTAGTTGCTGTTTGAAAAAAGAAGATAAAAGCAACTGCGGTCACACCTAACATAATGATAAATATTCCCCAAAATGACTCTTTCACTTCTTCTCACCTCAGCTTTCCGCACATGCATAGAAATTGGCATTGGATGCTGAACTACATACACCACTTACCAATCCAGAATTAGATTCTCTTAAGAATTTATTACTCTTGCATGCAACTCCTTGTGAATTACATTCTAATGTAAAATCTGCATAGCCGCCAGATGCTTCTCTAGAATTGTTGTATTCACGAATATTTTTGATGGTTGCAGTATCTAATATAAATGTATATAATGGTTCTTTTTGATATACTGAATTTCCTTCTACATTACGATTATATAAGATTTGATTTCGCACTAGTAGTTTACTATTCCAGTTTGCTCCTGGAAATCTTCCTTGTAAATTATCTAAGCTAAAGTTAGCAGTAGGTCCTTTTGCTTTTTTACCTGGGAATGGATTTCTTAAAGATATGGTTCTATAGATGATATTGATTCCACCTTTATATGGACATACGGTATCTTTACAATATTGTAAAGCTGCTTCAAGTCCCATATCGATATTTGCAAATACGCAAGGTTTAATATCCATTCCATCATTATATGTTCCTTTTGGACAATGATAATCATCTGTAATACCACATAAATTATCTACACAATATTGATAACTGTATCCGTTCTTTATACATGATGTAATTTTGATAGATTTATCATTTGGACAGAATTTATCATCTGTACAATATTCATCGAACTGATCATCACTATTACAATACAATGTTTGTGCATCTGCACATGTTAATGTTGTTTCTGATTTACTTGCATTGAATATAATACAATATAAATCTTCACCCGCATGTTTTGTTCCATCTGGACAAACACATTCATCAGTTGTTGTATTAGTAACTGAATAATTACATGTATATGGTGTTGCATTAGCAAGTTCTGTAAATTTTCCGTTTTCACCCAAACTATTTACTAAAACTTTTAAATCATATTTTTTCTTTGTACTTGCATTATATGATGTAGGTAAATTACTATAACCTAAAGTAATATAATCTCCGGTAGGTTGCATTAATGGTTTATTGGTTCTCTTATCCGCATAATAATATAAATTAGCTGGTAATGTATAAGTTACATTTGCTTCAACCGTTACAACACGATCTGTAATATTTCGTAGCATTGCTTGTATTGTAGGTATTAATTGACTAGGATCTAATGACAATCCATAAGATTGACTAAAACTAGTATTCCCTTCACATCCAGTACAACTGTAACCCGTATTTCCATTCAATACATGTGTTGCACCATATTCAGGATCATTATATGATATAGCTGTGCCGCTTTGGAATTGATATAAATCTTCTACATTAAATGAATGGCGAGCAACATTAGAAACGGAATCAATAATTTCTACAGCTTTTCTATATTTACTCATATAATCCTCGCATGCACTTTTTTGAGATCGAAGACTATTTAAGCGACTGTTTGCTGAATCTAAACTACTTTTAGCAGAATTCATCGCTTGTTGTTTTTGATTCATTGTCTGTTGTTTTTGCGCTACAGCACCACATGTGGTATTTGCATTTTGTTGTTGCTGTGAACAACCTCCACAATTTCTTTTGCATTTTGAATCAATGCAGGTTTGCGTTTGATTTCCAGCATTTCCTGCTAGAGAACGACATTTCTCACGCCATTCATTTACACAAGCATTATATCGACTATTACATGCGTTTACATTGTTATTGCAAGATTGCAATGCACTATTAGCACTGTTACAAGCACTATTTTGTGCGTTGTAATCATTTACTGCAGCATTGTAAACACTTACTGCAGAATTATAACTATTTTGCTTGCTATTTACATCTTGTTGGGCAGATGCAATTTGTCCATCATAAACACTGCCACAATTACCATTATTATTTCGTCTTACAGAGTCATAAGAACTTACACTACTTTGAATTGAATTAAAATAATCTCTTACTTTTTGTTCTGGATTTCCAGTTATTCTAATCTTACATGTTTTAACGCCTCGGTAACTTAATGGATATAAATTTCCCCACACTGTCTTAGATGTAGCAGATGATGTAGGCCATATTAAACTAGTTCCAAGGGCTAGTGGAGTTGAAATTCCACCAGGATAACTTTGAACTGCTTGTTCCAAACAATATAGTTGTCCAAAAGTACCAAGCTTTTGTCCCGTAGGTGCTCCATATTCATAATCAGCATCTCCGCATTCATTTGAATCAACATATTCATAGAAACTACCTGAATGTACATTGTTATCGTTTGCACATACTGCAGAAGCACCTGCTACCTTTACTACACCTCCTGTGCAAGCCTGTGGTGTATCACCAGGATTTTCAGGTATTTCAGGAACTTCTCCTGGAGGACATACATCCAATTGTAATCCTGTTATAAATCTTTGATAACTACCTGAACTAGTAATAGATTCATATACATACAATTTTCCTGAATATTGTGATTGACTTTTCCATTGATTATACATACCATTAGTAATGTCATCCAATACTGTTTTTGGTGGAGCATTGCTATATAATTGACTTACTAAATCGTAAATTAAGCTTCTTACATATGTTTCAGTGGAAACACCCTCAAATTCATACCATATAATAGCTTGTGCTATATAATATCTGATTACATTACCTGAATAACCCATACCACCAGATAGTGCACTTTGTGCCATCGCATATGCTTTACGAACATTAGGACGAGTAAGGTAATTTGCCAGATTTTTTTCTGAGGCTTCTGATCTTTTATATGCAGTTCCTGCACGTTTTCCTCTATCGATACATAACGCGACACTTCTTTTTCCATTTCCAGTCAAAGATGCCAAATAAACATAACCCGTTCTGCTTCCCTCAGGAAACCAAATTTTTGTTGTACTATTCAGTCCTGAAGCTCTAATCGGAGTATCACTTAAAGTTGCTGTACAACTACCAGCAGCATCCACTACTTGAATATTCAAAACAAGTACTGATAATATTACTGTAAATATAACAAATATTTTTTTCATGTTACACCCCCTAAAATAGGTCATTTTTCTTATTATAGCGGTAAATTATAATAATACCACCTACTATAAATATTGGTAAAACGATATAATAATAATTTAAATAGAACTCTAATATATAATCATATATTCCTTTTATATTTTGTTCTGGTTTTATTTCTACTTCTGTAGATTCCGAAGGTTGTTTTGCTTTTTCCACTTCTTGATGAAATTCCTCATAAGTTAAATTGACTTGTGTCCATTTTTGACATAATGGATATTCTTCCATTCCTATACATACCTCATCTTGATAATAAGGATTATACGCTGGTGTATTTACATAATGCGAATACAATGTCTCTAAATCACAATCAATATCATCGGTATAAATGTCAAAACGATAACTTGTGTTGGCTTGTAAATTAGGAATCGTTAATTCACTGCCACGATAAGGATATATCGTATTGTTTTTAACATCCTTTATGATTAACCCAGCTTGAATATTAGATAAAGTTATTTGAAACGTTATATTGCCATCCTGTTCAGTGTAAGTATAACTTGTTGTAATATTTTGTGCCATCGTTTGCAACTTTACTTTTTTATCATTGGAACAAATAATGGCTTTTGTTTGTATTGGTAGTATTAACAACAATAGTAAAAAGATTAAATATCGTTTCATCTTATCTACCCTTTCCTTTTTATTATATCATGAAAACCTTATTCTACAAGTGATTTTATCATTTTTTGACATTATTTTACAACATACTTATATATATTTTCACGAAATACAAATGAAATTTCAATTGTTTCGGCTTCCTCTAATTCTTTTGGTACTTCAATATAATATATATCACTATCCGTATGTTTCGTTGGTTTTACTTGTACAAACTGAGAATGAAGTTCTTTTGTTTCTCCATTTATCTTATAAGTAATGACACCAAAATCTCTCAACACACTATAGAAATCTGTCAATCTTGTAATACTAGACTTTTCATCTAAAGTAAATGTTCCTTGCAGTTTTAATAATATTTTTTCGGTATTGCCACTAATATTCGGTGTAATATATTCCATTCCTGTATAACACTCTTCTTCAGTCACACAATAAGAATAATAATGAGTAAATGTAGGAGCAAGTTCATAATAAATAAAGTTAAGTTGACTATTTTTCAGTAAACTTTTTTCTAATGATACCTCTTCTCCTAACATAGGAGAGGCTACCACCGTTTTTTGTTCATCCGTTATTGGTGTTATTTTTACTTGAATTGTTTTATCATTCATATCTTGATACTTCAAAATAATTTTGTTTGGTTTAGAATCTTTTGGTAATTCATATGTCAATGTATAATTTTGAAACGAAGTAGTCATATATTCTCCACGATATGGATAACCTAAATCATATAATTTTTCCCAATAAGCATCTGTATTACGATACGTTTCTCCATCTATTGTTAAAGTAAAACGTTCAGGCTTGAATGTTTTTTTATTGACTGCATAATTCGAACGGACTTGATACTGGATCACCAATAATTTTTTATCTTCTTCGATCACGTGATTATGATAATCTTTATTGGTAATATAACTTCCTGTAATATTTAACATAAATTCAGTGGTTTCAAATACAGTATTTTGTTTATAAATTTTGTGATACACACCTACATTCAAATAAATAATAGAACATATCAATCCAATGATTAACAAGACAATCATGTGGATGATAAAACGATTTTCAATATATACATATTTGGCATGTCTAAAACTTTTTTTAATGTTTCTTTTTAATTGATCCGTATCCAGTTCTACATCTACTTCAAATTCTTCATTATCTTCAGCAGTTATTTTTAAATCTTCAACATCTTCATCAAAATCAAATTTTTTGATATCAAATCCTGTTGCACGAATAGATACTGTAATCAAACTCATAGCTTGTAAAATCAAAGCAGTTAACGAAAAATCACGGATCAATTTCAAAGTTCTTACATCTAATAGTCCATCTTCTAATGCCTTAATATTGGTATAAGCATAAAGAAAAGTAAATATAACAAAGCCGTAAACTAAAATATTAAAAATATAAAAATGAACTGGTTTCTTTTTAAAACTCATCAGGGCTAAAATAATTATTGTAAGAAGAAAAACACCGATAATAATCACAACGACAATAGGAGGAAACAACTGGGATGCAGTTCCGACATTGACAGTTGATAATGTGGAATTCATATATTCACCAATAAATCGAAACAAATGATTGGTTCTAAGTAGTAAATAAATAATCATAATCGCTAATGTAAAATGGATTACTTTAAAATATTTAATCAAAAAAGCGAATGGTTTTCGAAATAACATAGCAACCTCCTTATTCTAATATCTATAGTATACCTCAAAAATCAAAATAAAGAAAGATATCTTTTTAAAATATCTCCATAATCTTTATACAATTTATAATTTGCACAGAATGCCATCTTCTATGTGAAATAATATCAATGGAGTGAATAAGAAAATTAAAAAAACGCAAAAAAATTGCGATTTGTTATTACAAATAAATATGGGTTTAATGATTCCTATTGACATCTATAGTATCATAATCATCTAAAAAACTCTTATACTTACCATTTTTCTTCATTCCTAATACACATTCTAAATTGATATTATCTAGAGATTTAAAAATATTGTAATCAACATTAGGGTTTACTTTTTTTAAATCTTTAATCAAATTTTTTATTTCTTTTCTCTTGCTGATACTCATATCTTTAGTAGAACATGCTTCTGTAAATCTACAAGCACAGTTGATAAATGTTAACCCATTGCCTTTTGACCACGAAATGATATCATCTTCCTTTATCAAATAAAGAGGGCGAATGAGTTCTAATCCAGCAAAATGTTGACTATGTAATTTTGGCATCATTGTTTTAATTTCAGATCCATAAAACATAGAGAGTAATGTGGTTTCAATGACATCATCAAAATGATGTCCTAAAGCAATTTTATTACATCCCAATTCTTTTGCTTTATGATACAAATATCCTCGACGCATTTTTGCACACAAATAACAAGCACTCTTTAAATCAAAATTAGTAACCGCATTAAAAATATCACTTTCAAATATTTGAATGGGTATATTTAAAGTTTTGGCATTTTCTAAAATTAACTGATAGTTTTTTTCATTATAACCTGGATTCATTACTACATAGCAAACTTCAAAAGGAACTTTACCATGTCTTTTCAATTCTTGCATACATTTTGCGAGTAAAAAGGAGTCCTTTCCACCACTAATACAAACCATAATTTTATCATTTTCTTGGATGAGTTCATACTCTTGGACAGCATGCACAAATTTACTCCAAATTTCTTTACGATATTTTTTAATGATGCTTCTTTCTATTTCTTGATACTTTTCCATAGGTAACTCCTTTATACTACTTACTTCATTTCCAGAACTTGATAATCCAATGCTTCAATAGCATCTTTTAAAATTTCATCTGTAACAGATTTTTTTAAAGTGACTATGACTTCTTTTGCTTGTAAATTCACTTTTACTTTAGTAACTCCATCTAACATAGATAAAGCATTCTCCACTTTTTTAGCACAATGTTCACAGTGCATTCCTTCTACATAAATAACTTTCTTTTCATGATGAAACATAATATTCTCCTCACTTTCTTAAACGTAGGGCATTCCATACAACCGTTAAACTACTTAACGTCATAGCAAGTCCCGCAAACATTGGATTCATTGTAATTCCATATGGTTTTAAAAATCCAACTGCAAGCGGTAACATACATAGATTATAAAAGAATGCCCAAAATAAATTTTGTTTGATGTTACGAATAGTATTTTGACTAATCGATAATAGTAATGGAATGCGGTCCAAATGATTTTGCATCAAAATGACATCTGCAGAATCGGATGCGATATCGGTTCCACTTTTCATACTCACACCAATACTAGAAGCAGCTAGACTTGGTGCATCATTGATGCCATCACCAACCATCATAACTTGTTTACCACATTCTAATAATTCTTTGATGACTTTTGTCTTTTCGCTTGGCATTACATTCGCAATTACTTTTTGAATTCCTAAATTGGCCGCAATCAAAGAAGCTGTCTTTTCATTATCTCCAGTTAACATGATAACTTCCTTTTTACGACGTTTTAACTCTTGAATGGTTTGTTTGGCTTCTTTTCTAACAACATCTTTCACTCCAATTAAACCAATCACTTCTTTATTTTCCATGACATAAACAATACTATTTCCTTCTTTGGTTAAAGTATCTTCATCATGTATATATTCATTTTCTAATTTCAAAAAGTCAAATAATTTCGAATTACCAACATAGTATTCATTTTCTCCAATCTTTCCGGTTAATCCAATTCCGTCCATATTTTTAAAATCAGTTACTTCAAGTATATCTAATTGATGTTTTTCCCTATAAGAAGCAAAAGCATAACTAATAGGATGATTAGAATTGGCTTCTAAACTAGCCGTGATTGAAATCAGTCTTGCATCATTATAGGAATTATAATGATATATTTTGGCAATTTGTAAATTTCCATAGGTAAGCGTTCCTGTTTTATCCAGTACAATCGTATCTATTTTATGAGCGTTTTCTAATGTTTCGCTATTTTTGACTAAAATACCTAATTTAGCACATTTTCCTTCACTGATTACAATGGCAAGAGGAGTTGCAAGCCCTAATGCACAGGGACAAGCAACCACCAGTACTGTTACAAAAGAAACAATCGCTTCATTCCAGTTACTAAAATAAAAGTTTGCTAATCCTGTAAGAATTGCAAGAACTATAATACTTGGTACAAAATACCCACTTACCTTATCGGCTATTCTAGCAATAGGGGCTTTGGTATTGGTTGCCTCGACAACCAATCTTACAATTTCAGAAATTGTGGAATCCTTTCCAATTTTTTGTGCCTCATATTCAACTACCCCATCTAAATTGATACTACCTGCTACTACCGTATCCTTTTTTCCTTTTTTACAAGGAATAGATTCTCCAGTAATAAAGGCCTCATCTAAATGTGCAGTTCCCCTTACAATTACACCATCAACCGCAATTTTCATACCCGGTTTGGCAATTAAAATATCACCTTGTTGCACTTCATCAATCGAAACCTCTTTGATTTCTTTGTTCACTTTTATATATGCTTTTTCTGGTGTAATTTGTACCAATTCTTGAATTGCTTTTTTTGTTTTTTCTTTATTTTTAGAATCGATGATGCGTCCTAACTGAATTAAGAAAAGAATCACAACACAACTTTCAAAGTATAACATTTCTACCAGTTCTTTATGACCAAGTAAGATTTGTATCATATTCCAAGTACTATAGAAAAAACTAGAAAAAACACCAATGGTAACTAAAGTATCCATATTGGGCATTTTATGTATTAAATTCTTGATTCCATTTTTTAAAATGTTTCTTCCGTACCACAAAAAGAAACAAGCAAGTAAAAATAAAATAATGGTATAAAGTTCTGGATATTTTTCTTTATGAATGAGTTCTTTTAGACCCAACATATGTGCCATAGAAAGATATAATGTGAAAATTGTTAAAATACCATAAAATAAAATATGGTTTTTTGTTTTTTTCGTTTCTTCTTTTCCATCATAAACTCCTAAACTTTCATATCCAGTTTCTTTGATCAAACGTTCTAAATCCTGTATTTGATAATGATCACTATAAGTAATCATTGCTTGTGCGAGTACAAGATTGACACTGGCTTCAATTCCTTCTTGTTTATTCAGATATTTTTCTAACCCCGATGAGCATGCACTGCAACTCATTCCACCAATTTTGAGTATGACTTTCTGCATGATAGTCTCTCCTTTTATATATTAATTTTTTTAATGCAATCTATCGTTTCATCAATGATTGCTGGATCATCTTCTTTGATTTTTTCTGTGACACAAGTAGACATATGATTTTTTAATATTTCATATGCGATTGTTTTTAAAGATTTCGTAATTGCCGATATTTGAATTAAAATATCCCCACAATAGCGATCGTCTTCTACCATTTGTTCAACTCCACGAACTTGGCCTTCTATCACATGTAATCTGGATTGTAAATGTTTTTTTGTTTCTCCCGTTCTATGCGTTAATTTTGTTTCCATGCCTATCATCTCCACACACATTATACTACCCCACTGGGGTATAGTCAAATATTTTTATCACCAAAAAAACACCTATATTTGACAAGTGTTTTCATCTTTTACTTTGTATATATTTCTATTCATACAAATTGTAATGATACCTGAACTACTATGATTTTACAAAATAGGATGATTAGAACAAATTATCCTAATTTATCTCCTTCCGCAACCTCAAAATCGGGTTTAATTAGTACTACCCCACCTTCACTATAAGTACCTAGTACTAATACTTCAGACATAAAATTTGCAATCTGTCTTGGCGGAAAATTGACAACCGCTAGGATTTGTTTCCCAATTAAGTCTTCTACTTTATAATGATCTGTAATTTGGGCAGATGACTTTTTAATTCCAATTTCATCTCCAAAATCAATTGTTAATTGGTAGGCAGGTTTCTTTGTAGCTTCAAATACAACTGCACTTTTAATTGTACCAACGCGTATATCTAATTTCATAAAATCTTCTATATTTGCCATAATAATCCTCCTATTGACCAGTCACATGATTTATTATTCAATCGTAAATTCAACTGCTACATGAAACCTCTCAAAGTTCCCATTTTCTTTTTGGTAATCAACATTCTTAATGATTCGATATGTTCCGCTTGCTAATTTACCGTAACCATTTTCCCAACTTAATGGAAATTCTTTTGTTTCACCTGATTGAATAATAAATGCTGGCAATGTAAAATTTAACTCTACATTTATTTTATGCCATTTGCCATTTTCCTTTATTTCTATCTCGAAGGGATTTCCATATTGATAATCTTGATCACTATCATTTTTTAATACTAGTGTAGCTCCTTTATTTGTTAATGTTCCATCTTTAATCGATAACGTAACATCATTATTTGTGATTACAATTGATGATTCCTCTCCCACAATAAATTTATTTTTTGCCTTTCCACATCCTGTGCATTCTACTATCAAAATCCCACACAATATAATTGCATATAATATTTTTTTCATAATTTTCTCCTTTCCCTTTATCTATTATTTTATAAGATTTTTCGTGATGATTACTAATTATTATATTTTTCATATTATTTTTATAATTAGGTCTTTTTATTTATATCAACGAAGATACAAAACACATACACATTCTACATGATATGTTTCTGGAAACATATCGACTGGTGTTAATTCTTTTACTTCATAAACTTCTTCTAATGCTTGTAAATCACGTGCTAATGTGACAGGATCACAAGATACATAAACCAATCGACTCACTTTCCAATCTTTTAAATAAGAGATAGTTTTGGAATCCAATCCGCTACGAGGAGGATCTACTACTACCACCGAATATTGATTTTCTATTTTATCCATGCGATTGGATACATCATCACAAATAAATTCAATATTATCAATTTGATTACGTTTTTGATTCGCTTTGGCATCCAATATCGCTTGATGATTGATTTCCACTCCTAATACTTTTTTACAATATGGACTTAAATAAATTCCAATGGTACCTGTTCCACAATACAAATCTAAAACCGTATCTTCTTTGGTTAAACCTGCATATTGTTTTACCAATTCATATAATTTTTCTGCTTGTTTCGTATTCACTTGGAAAAAAGAATCAGGAGAAATACGGTAAATAAAATTGCCAATTTTTTCTTCTAAATATGGTTTCCCATCTACCAATTGATATGTTTTATGTTTGATATATATTGCATTTACAAATGGGTGTAAAGTTTCTATGATTTTTTTATTGTAATTGTCGGTACTCATATGAAATAATACCATAATTTCATTAGAATAATCGCTATGACGAATAACCACTTGTGAACAATTTTTTAACTCTAAATTAGTAATTGCATCTATCACTTGGTTCATTTTTTCATTCACCAAATCACAATGTATAATGGGAACAATTTGATTGCTTCTTTTTTCATAATAGCCAACTTTTTTGTCTACTTGTAACGTCACTTTATTCCGATAACCCAATGGGTTAGAAGGTACAATTTTTTGGATTGGAAACAAAATCATTTGTCGCATAAACTTATTTAAAATTTCTTTTACCTTTTCTTCTTTCCATTTGCATTGACTTTCATAATCCATATGCATAATATGACATCCACCACATAATGCATAATAAGGACAGATTGGATTGACTCGATGCATACTTCTACTGTGATAAGTAACCACATCAGCTTCTTTTAAATTCTTTTTTTCTTTTGTAATTTCAATTTCGACTTGTTCATCTGGTAACGCATTTTCTACAAAAATAACTTTGCCATCTGTTTTAATCAATCCTCTTCCTTGATGATCTAATTTATCAATTCGAAACACTTGCGACATAAAACTCACCAAATTTATTATATCATATCTTTTTATTTCTTATATTTTAAAAAAAATGTAACATACTATTTCTAGAAATATGGTGATAATGTGTTAGAAAATGTAGAACAAATCGTTCAAAAAATCAAAGAAGAAACCAATAATTTAGATGATATCATTTATAGAAAAAAAATCATTAAAAAGAAAAAAGTATATATCATTTATAATGAACCACTGACTTCTAGTGATAAGATTAGTGATTTTATTGTACGTAGTTTAAATCATATTGAACAAGAAAAATTTTCTACTAAGAATTTATTTGAAATTGTCGAAAATGATATTAGTAATTTTAAAGTGAAAAAAATCAATACCTATCAAGATGTTTGTCTCTATTTACATAAAGGTTTTACCATTATACTCATCGATGGAGAATCAGAAGCACTAGCACTTGAAACCAAAGCAAATATATCTAGAGGAATCAATGCACCCGATACCGAAAGTACTGTTCGTGGTGCCAAGGATGCTTTTGTCGAAGATTACCAAATTAACTTAGGACTCATCAAAAAAAGAATTAAAACCAATGATTTATGGATAAAAAGTTTAAATATTGGAAAATATACAGCAACACAAATTGGTGTGTTATCCATTCACGGAGTTGTCAAAGAAGAACTTGTCAATCAAGTAATGAAACAACTCAAACAAATTGACATTTATGGAATTATCGATAGTGGAATGATTAAAAACCTAATTGAAAAAGAAACCAAATCCTTATTTCCAACTATTATTACAACCGAAAGGCCAGACGTTGTATCCAAAGCACTCTTAGAAGGAAAAGTTGCGATTGTAGTGGATAATAGTCCTTATGTTTTAATTATTCCTGGTGTACTCAATGATTTTTTCAAAACCATGGAAGATATGTATGGAAAAGGTTCCAATGTTACATTTACACGCATTTTAAAATTTTTATCATTCATTATAGCACTTTTTACGCCAGCTGTTTATATTGCACTCATTACTTATAATCAGGAAATGATTCCGACTGATTTACTCGCGAACTTTGCTACGCAACGTGATGGAGTTCCGTTTCCTGCTTTTTTTGAAGGATTTATCATGATTATCTCTTTTGAAATTTTAAGAGAAAGTGATTTACGTGTTCCTAGTTTCAGTGGTAGTGCATTATCGATTGTAGGCGCTCTTATTTTAGGAGAAGCAGCAGTAAATGCCGGAATCGTATCTCCAATTATGATTATTATAATTGCGATTACTGCCATTAGTTCATTGCCATTTACCGAATATGAACTCATTAATGCCCTTAGATGGTATCGCATCTTATTTATGTTAGGAGCAGCATTCTTAGGAATTGTAGGTGTCTTTGCAGTTGCGATTTTTTTCTTCATTCGTATGTGTACACTAGAATCTTTTGGAAAACCATATTTAATGCCTTTTGCACCTACTATTTTTTCTTCTTTAAAAAACAGTATTGTTAAATTTCCAATCAAATCTTTAAAGAAACGTCAACCTTATTTATCAGATAATCGAATCAAAGAAAGGAGTAAATCCAAATGAAAAAATTGAAACTACTCATTTTAACTATGGGTATCTTTTTGATAACTGGATGTTATAACTATAGAGAACTGACACAAATTGCTTTAACCAGTGCGATTGGAATTGATAAATCAGAAAATGGTGAATATGTGGTAAGTATACAAGTTTTAAATACACAAAAACAAGGGGGCGATAGCAGTTCAAGTGGCGATATGACAAAATTTATACTTTATACCAGTCGTGGTAAAACTTTACAACATGCACTTCGAACTACTATTTTTAATTCCCCCAGAAGATTATATTTAAATCATATGAGTTTACTGCTCATTAGTGAACGTGTTGCGAAAGAAGGAATTGAAGATTTACTAGACTATTTTGCTAGAAATGCAGAATTTCGAAAACAATTTTTAGTAGTTGTGAGTCGTGATTCAGATCCCAGTGATGTCATGCAAGTAGTAACACCTTTAGAAGCACTCAATGCACAAAATATTGTAGACAGTATTATAGCGGATGCAAAATACTATGGAATGACTAGTAAAATTACTTATGAGGACATGCTTAAAAATTACCTAAATCCACGTACCAATATTATACTTCCTTCTGTCAAATATCTTGGCAATGCAAAAAAAGGAGAAAAGGAAGGAAATGTAAAACAATCCGAACCTGATGCTTCTATTGAAATACAACCAATGGCCATTTTCAAGGATGAAAAATTAGTTGGTTATCTTACAGATGAAGAAAGTCGTGGTCTAAGTTATATTCAAAATAATATCAATAATTCTATACTTACATGTAATTGTAATCATGATGGTGTTTTTACATTGGAAATGGTTTTAAATAAAACGAAATTGAAAGCGGATTTGAAGCATCAAAAGATTCAAATTCATATTAATGCAAAAAGCAACATCAAAGAAATTAATTGTGACTTAGACTTACTAGATCCCAATACGATCACTGAGATTGAAAAGATGGCCAATCATCATTTGGAAAAAATGATTCAAGATCTAATTGAAAATATATTAAATAATTATGAAACCGATATTTTTGGTTTTGAGGAACTATTATATAAAACCGATCCAAATACATATCACAAACTCCAAAAACAGTATGGAGAAGAGTTACTCGAAAATTTTGATTTTGAAGTGACTGCAAATATTACAGTACAAGCCAAAGGAAATATTATAAAGGAGATTACACGATGAAAGGAAAAATCAATTGTTTGCAGTATAGTACTATAATGATTATTATTTTAGTTTCTTCTTTCATGGGAATTGGAGTATATTCTCTTGTAAAAGCGGCAGGAGTAGATGCATATTTATCGATTTTGTTAGCCGCTATCATTGGAATTCCTGTATTGCTTCTATTTTTATACATTAATTCTTATGAACCTGATCTTTCTTTACCACTCAAATTAGAAAAACTATATGGGAAAAAACTAGGAAAAGTTTTTACCTTCTTTTGTTCCTTATTTATATTTATTTTTGCCAACAACTATATGTTTAATTTAACCAATTTTATTGTTTCTCAATTCTTACCTGAAACACCTCTTCTTGTAATTGGAATTGTGTTTGCTTTTCTAGCTGCGTATGCAAATTTACAAGGTTTGGAAACTTTATCGCGATTAAGTTTAATTCTTTTATTTATCAATATAGCTTTATTTGGAATTGGAATATTTGGACTTATTCCTAGTTTTGAATTTGATAATTTAAAACCTTTCTTAGAATTTGGAATTGCAAGACCACTCAAAGCTACGTTTTATGTGAATACATTATCAATTTTTACAATATTTTCTTTACTCATTATACCTAAAAATAAAATGGTAGACTCTAAAAATTTCAATCGCGCTGTTGTTATTTCTTATTTAATAGGATTGTTTTTCATTTTTACCTTTTGCATCATTACTTTAGGTATTCTTGGAATTCACTTAGCAAGTATTTACCAATATCCTGAATATATTATTCTAAAACATGTTAACTTATTTGGATTTTTAGATCGAATTGAAAATATAATAACGGCTACCTGGATATTTGGGTTATTTATTAGTATTACATTTGCAATTTATTATGTTTCGACTTGTATTGCGCCTAAAAAAGAAAAGAAAAATATTCCCATTATTTTGGTTACATTAGCGCTTTTATTCAGTGTTCATATTATTCCTAATAATACAAGTTTTAACTCTTATATTTATTATGTTGCTCCTTTTTTAAAAATGATTTATTTTTGTATTTTCATTATTATTGGTATTACTATTTTTATTAAAAAAAGAAAAAAGAATAATAATTGAATCCAATAAAAAACAGATACGTAAACTACCATTTGCATTCGTATCTGTTTTATTTATTTTAATAATGTATAAATTAGAAAGATAATTCCTGCCATAACAGCTACCAGAAGAATGACAACGATTATTTTCATTAATATATTATTTCTTTTTAAATTATGATTTAAATCAGATAATTGTTCAAAGTCATCTTCTCCAAAATTTAAACTAGAAGTATAGAATGATTTATCCATTTCTTCTTTTTCTAAATCTTTTTGTAACTCTTCTTTTTTTGCTTCTTCCAATAATGCTTTAACAGAATCTTTATTTTGAATTGTCGTATTATCCTCTGATTTGAGATCATCAAACATATCTAAGCTTAATTCTTTTGTTGCTAGTTGGTTGAGTTCACTATTACTTGTAATGGTATCAATCAACTCTCTTAGTTCTTCTTTATCTTCATTTTGAAGACTCTTTTCTTTTAATTTTTTTAAAATATTATACCCTGTATCATCAATTCTATGATATTTTTCTTCCGTCGTTTTACTATTTTTAGCTTTATTTAAAATATCACGAATATCATAATTTTTTTCTGTTTCTTGTGCTACTGATTCAACTGGTTCTTGTGTAGCTGGTTTTACCATCATCTGACGAAATTGACGTTGACGGTGATATTCTTCTCTATTTTTCAGCATATTTTTTATTTTTGTAATATCTACTTCATTTGATTTTTCAATCGTTGCAATTCCTTCAATATTGCTATATTCTCCACCTTCATAGATTTCGTGATACAAATGTTGATTACGATCACTACGCTTTGAAGTATGATTATTGGATTTGTAATAACGTTCCATTCTACTTGCCATTTGCATCACCTCTATTATTATCATAGCACATTTTTTTTATTTTTTAAACAGATACTTGCATTTCTCTTTGTTTTTTTTATATAATGAAATTGGTGATGTTATGAAGAAAGTAAAAGTAAATCAAGACTTATGTATCGGATGTGGTGCATGTCAAGCAATTATTGATTCTGTTTTCCAACTTGGAGATAATGGATTAGCAGAAACTAAAGATGAAAATAATACCATTGATACAATGGAAGAAGATGTAAAAGATGAAGTAATGGATGCTTTAGAAGGTTGTCCAACATCTGCAATTTTTATAGAAGAAAAGGAAGAAAATTAATCTTCCTTTTTTAAATATAATAACGGTAGTGTTTGATATTATCTTGTTCCTTATAAAATTCAAAACCAGCTGAAATAGCAGTTTTCACACCTATCATATTATGAACTGGAATTGCTAAATCAATATTATTGATTTGTGCGATATTTTGAATCAAAAAATCTCTTATTTGTTTTAACATTTCAGACCCTATGTGCTGTCCTCTAAAACTACTATGTAATGCATAATTTAAAGAAAGCACTCCTGTAAAGTCACAATTTCCTATATACAAATAGCCAATCAATGCAGATGGATTTGCAACAAAATATGCTTGATTAAATGCAAAACCGTGTTCTGGATATGTACTTTCTAATGCATACATAACAGCATTTTTAAAATATAAAGATATCATTGGGTCATTCACTAATTCTTTTCTAAATTGATTATGCTCTTTATTTTTTGCATCATAACTTATAATATCAAAATTTCCTATATTCCATCTCATAAATCAATCACCTAATGTAAATTATCATACCACAACTCACCAAAAAAGCAAACTATAAATTTGCCTCATGATATAATTTTTTTACTTCTTTTGGATTCAGCATTCGATACTCTCCAGACTTTAATCCTGTTAAATCCAAAAATGATATTTGTTCTCTTTTTAGTTTTAATACTGTGTATCCAATTGCTTCAAACATTTTTTTTACCTGATGATTTTTTCCCTCATGTATGATAAGTTCGACGATGGAAGTATCAGTCTTTTTATCATATTTTTTTATTCTTGCTTGGGCTTTTGCGGTTACTTTTCCATCTATCAAAATACCTTTTTGTAATCGTAATAACTGTTCTTTTCCAATTAATCCTTTTACTTTGGCAATGTATCTTTTATCAATTTTATTTCGAGGATGCATAATGGCATTCGCAAATTCTCCATCATTCGTTAATAATAAAATACCCGTTGTATCATAATCTAATCTTCCTACTGGATAAATACGTATTTTTGTATCAATCAAATCAACCACTGTCTTACGATTCTTATCATCCTTTGTTGTCGTAACAACACCACGTGGCTTATAGAGTAAATAATATACTTTTTGTTCTTCTTTCGTAATTATTTCCCCATCAATCTCAATCGTGTCATTTGTATTTACTTTTGTTCCCAACTCTGATACTGTCATTCCATTGACTTTGACATGACCAGTACAAATTAACGTTTCTGCTTTACGCCTAGATGTATAACCACTATCTGCTATTACTTTCTGCAATCTTTCCATATGCATTCACCTAAGTTTATTATACAAAAACTAATTGATAAATGCAATCAACATAGATTTTAATTTCTAAATAAAAATTTGGTAAATTTTGCGTAATTATTTTGTTTATCATAACCCACTCTACTAATACGAATTTGTGAAATATTATCATATGAGGAAATATCTATAGTTTCATTAAATGATCCACTGGTTCCACTTTTACTATATGTTTTTGGGGTTAAACTATTTCCTTCTTGATCTATAAATTCAATTTTAACACTGTCATATTGCATGGAAAGAGATATGTCTAGATAATTGTATCTTGATAAATCAATATACTCATTAGTTGTCCAAAAACATGTAGTGGTAGAAGTAACATTGGCCACATTCGTAAATGTTATAGAATTGGCATCAGATGTCAATATACAATTACTACTTGCATTCGTTTTTGTAATAGTAAAGTCTGATTCTAAAGTATATGTATTTAAAAAATTTAATTCCGATTGTTCGCCACTTTTCCAATCTATCCATTTACCATTTGCAAAAATCTGTATCTTATCTTCTCCTGCATTATAGCGGATACTTCCATTTCCAGTTCCTCCAGAATTATTTAACTCACTTACTATTCCTGTAATCGTCCCATCTGCAATTGAACTAACATCTGTTCCTCCAAGAAGTTGTTCTATATTATTTACTTTTTTCAGTAATTCCTCAACTACTGTACTGAGTTGCAAAGCCGTTACAGTATCTTTTTTCATAGTATCTAAAATTGTCTTTTTATTTTGTAGATTACTTAATATTCCTACTAGTAATACTAAAAACAGCAATAACATCGTATACAATATAGCACTCGTTGCAAATCCCTTTTTCTTCATATTCCATTCTCCATTCTACTTCACCAAAAAAGAGGGGTAAAATTTACCCCCCCCCCGTTTACAAATAGCAAATATTACAAATGCTTACTATTTGAAACTATTTTATGATTAACTTATAGCTTCATCTTATCATATTTTAGACTCATTGACAATACAAAAACTATACTATTCACAAGTATAGTCAATTTTTTCTAGTTGTTCTTTCACATCTTTTAATGATTGATGTACACTACCAATATTCAGTGCTTCTTTTGCAGCTGTATTCATCTTTTTCAAATCTGCATGAATCGTAACAGATAAAATATTATCTGTATTTGTAGTTGTAAACTCAATTCCTTTTTTACCTTCTAAATTAGCGCAATGTTGTTTTAAAGATGCTGCTAGTTCATCTACAATATTCTGGTATGCGCCTGATATTTCAATTTCCGAATAAATTGACATTTTGGTTACTTCATTTCTTTTAAATGTAATATTAAGTGCTTCTTGTAATTGTAAATTTTCATAAGAAGAATCTATTTTTGTACAACTTAATTTTTCCGTTTTTTGATTACACGCAGTCAAGATAATGATACTTATGATGGTCACACCACAAAGCATAATTTTTTTCATTTTCATTCCTCCGTTAGCAAAATTATACCGTAAACAACACTATTCGTCAATTTATGCACCAAAGAACAAATTTACAATGACAACTGCAGATACAATCCCAATAACATCTGCTGCAAGTCCAGCCCAAAGTGAATATCGAATTTTTTTAATACCAATACTTCCAAAATAAAGTGTCAGTATATAAAATGTAGTGTCTGTAGATCCCTGAATGACAGATGCAAGTCTTCCAATGAAACTATCTGGACCATAATGCGCAAATAAATTATTTAAAATAGCTAAGGATGAACTTCCTGATATCGGTCTTAATATCATCATTGGAAAAATTTCTATTGGAACATTTAACCTTGAAAACAAAGGCTTTAAAAATGTAAAAACATAATTTAAAACATCACTTTTTAAAAATATATTAATACCAAATATCATACCAAGCAAACAAGGAAACATGGTTAATACCATATCAAAACTTTCAGTTGCTCCATCAACAAAAACATCATATACATTTATTTTTTTGAAAATACCATAGCCCACGACAATGAGCACTAGTAATGGTATGATTAAACTAGAGATTCGCTCTATCATATATTACCTTCTTCTTGCTAATATCCTATCAACGATTAAACCACCAATCGTAGATATTACGGTCGCTAAAATACATGCAAATACTACTTCTGTTGGTTTGGTACTCCCATACATCAAACGAAGCGATATAATGGTAGTCGGAATAATGGTAACTCCACTAGTGTTTAATACTAAAAATGTAATCATACTTCTTGATGCAGTATCTTTTTTATCATTTAACGATTGTAATGATTTCATTGCTTTTAATCCAAATGGTGTTGCAGCATTTCCTAATCCAAACATATTAGCAGAAATATTAGATGCAATTAAACTAAGAGATTCATGTCCCTTTGGAATCTCTGGAAATAATTTTTGTAATAAAGGTGACAACAAATTGGATAATTTATGTAATAATCCCGATTCTGTTGCAATGTTCATAATACCTAGCCAGAGTGCCATAACTGGAAAAATCTTTACAATCATATCTAGACTGCTCTTTGTACATTCTAATATTTCATTATTTAAAACATCCACTTTCCCAGTCAATAAACACACAACAACACCAATGATGATAAAAAATCCCCAAATTTTATTTACCATAAATGACAAAACCAATCCTTTATTTTTGTAAAAAAACCCTTCTTTTGTAATTTCTTTTCTTTTGGTATTGCGTAGATTGGCTCTAGCCTAACTTCTTTATCCCCTAAATATAAATAAATTGTCCCTATTTGAGTTTCCTGTTTGATACTTTTATTTTTAACTAATTGATATTTTAGATTGAGAGATTCTTTCTCACCTGTTTGTAATGGATATGTGATATCATGTTTAATATATACTTTATAATTTTTATAGTAATTTTCTTCTAATGATAGAGTTCCTTTTTTTAATACACGGTAATTTTCATAATTAGCAAAACCATACTCAAATAAATTTTTATGATCTGTAAAATCATTACCATCATTGAGTGTTACTGCGACTAGATTTAATTGCCCTTTTGTTGCAGAAGTTACTAATGTTCTTCTCGCTTTTTTTGTAAATCCTGTTTTCCCTCCGGTAATATATTTATATTGACTTAATAATTTATTTTTATTGTACCAAATATAAGTATTCATATTTGTCTTTAGTTTATATTTATTGGTGCCTACGATTTTTGCAAATTCTTTATTTTGCATCGCATAACTCATCAGAAGTGCCATATCATAAGCCGTCGAATAATTTCCATCTTCATCGTCATCTAAGCCATTTGGATTATAAAATGTCGTATCTTTCATACCAATTTCTACTGCTTTTTGATTCATTTGATTCACAAATTGATCTATACTTCCCCCAACATAATGTGCGATTGCTAAAGAAGCATCATTGCCACTACGTAACATAAGACCATATACCAAATCCTCTAAAGTTAAAACTTCTCCTTTTTTGATATAAATACCTGAGCCATGTGCACCTGCAATCTCATCTCCAATCGTTACTTTATTTTTCATCTTTCCACTTTCTACTGCCAAAATAGCTGTCATAACTTTAGAAATGCTAGCAACACTTCTTACTTCATGGATATTAGTCCCATATAAAATGCGCTTACTATCTTGATCCATTAAGATGGCCGATGTGGCACTTGTGCTAACTGCTTTTATACAAATTGGAAACCATAATAACAATAATATAACTATTTTTTTCATCCACTTCACCTAACAAAGTATATGAAAAAAAGGACAAATTATGTAATGTTATTCTTTGCAAAAAAGATAAACTGAAATTTAACAGTTCACTTATCTATTATGACTTTTCAATATACAAACATATACTCATTATTTTTACAATAAAAAAGAACATAAGCGTTCTTAATATATATACATTCCATGGATTTTTCGTTCATCTACATCGCTGATATTATCTAATTTCCATTCATCATCTACTTTTGATAACGTTAGATCTAATGTGTATTTCACTTTATCTTTTACTTCTTTTAATTGTTTTAATCTATATGTTACAAATAAAGATGGATCATACTCACCGTTTTCATCCTGAAATTCTTCTGGATGTTCAGCCAAATAATCTTCTGCATCACTCATTGCTTTTGAATAATCCGTAACCTCAATTTCAACTGTTACAGTTGCCACATCACCATCAATAATTTCATCTTTGACATCATAAGTTAAATCTTGATAATGTTTCTTCATCAACTCTTTATATGCTTCACGATGTTCAGTATTGAAATTTTCTTCTTCGGCAACAATTTCGTCTAATTGTGTCATTACTTCATCATCCAATGATTGATAATTGCTAAAAAACATTTCTACTTTTTTTGTGGGTGTATCCATCATTTTCTGATCACAACTACAACCAGTAAATAATGCTAATACAGATAAAATTGCAATTAATTTTTTCATATATTCCCTCCTTACTAGTAGTTTGGTATTTTTTTCAAATTATATACAAAAATAATAAAAAATTCCTCATTTTGAAATATGTAATAATTGAAAGAATTGTGATAATTTATACATGATGTCATCTATATTCTGTTCCAATGCATAATCGAATTTTCCAAATATTTTATTTAAATCTTCTTCTTTTTCATTAAAGCATTCATAATAAAGGTATCTTAATTGTTGCAATGCATTTTCCTCTTTTAATTTTTTTAAATGACGACGTATCATTTTTTCTGTATCCATTTCTTTTCTTGTTTTAAATTCTATTTGCTTTTCTTTTTTTACAATTTGATATGTAATTTGTTCTTCATTTAATCTTGTCACTACTTCTAACACTTCTAATTCTTCATCTACTAGTAATCTGCTTTTTTTCAAACTATTATTTTTGATGACAACTGCAATTACTTCAGTTCCATCGCTAAATAGACAACAATATTGAATATATTGGATATCTTTTCCTGAAAATAACTCTGTTCTATTTTCAATTCGTTTCAATAGTGTGCTATCAAAATGAATGAAATTTTCTTTTATTTCTTTTAATTGTGTACTAGAAATTTTTAAAAGAGGTATTTTCCTAATATTAATAATGTTGTCACTAGGATTCCAATCATAAAAATCATATAATATCTCATGAAAATTTAATAATATATCATATATGTAATTCATATTTATTTCCTCCTGGTATAAAAATTACAAGACTAATCAATAGAATGCCAATCATGAATGATAAACATTCTATCCTCCTAAGTATAAAATTGACATATTCTAAAAAATTATACCCAATGGTAAGTAGATTTAAGTAACTAATCATATAAACGCCACCAATAACAGTTAAGCCAAATCCAAGTAAAAAGACAAATATACGTACTAACACAATATCACCTATTTCATTGTATTATTTCCACTGTAATTTATTTCTCCTTCTAAATTTTTGCATAATAAAAAAGAAATGAATCACTCATTTCTCGATTATAGTTTTTGTAAAAATTCTTGCTCATTCCATATAGTAATACCTAATGTTTTTGCTTTGTCATATTTACTACCTGGATCTGCACCAACCAGTACAATATCTGTTTTACTTGTTACGCTTCCTGTCACTTTTCCACCACGTACTTCAATTTCTGCACTTGCTTCATCTCGCGTCATATGTTCTAGTGTACCTGTTAATACAAATGTTTTGCCTTGAAATGCATCATTTTCAATGATTTGTTTCCCTTCATAATCCATACATAAACCTAGTTTTTTCAACTGTTCTATTAATTGGATATTTTCTTTATTATTGATATATTCTATAATACTTTCTGCAATCATTTCACCAATATTATCAATTGCTACTAATTCTTCGTAGGTGGTATTGATGAATGCATCCATCGTTTTATAGTATTCCGCAAGAATTTGAGCAGTTTTCTTTCCTACATAACGAATTCCTAATCCAAATAGTAATCTTTCTAATGAATTTTTTTTACTATTTTCAATACTATCTAATAAATTTTGAATACTTTTCGTTCCAAATCCTTCTAGCATCATTAATTCTTCTTGATAGTTTTTTAGAGAGTAAAAATCGACAACAGTTTTTAGATATCCCATATTATAGAAGTCTTCAATAATGCGATCTCCAAAACCGTCTACATTCATAGCATTTCTAGATACAAAGTGAATTAAACCTTCTATATGTCTTGCAGGACATTCCTTGTTTGGACAATAGTGATTGGCATCTTTTTTGATCAAAGGTGTTGCACACATTGGACAAATTGAAATCATTTCAAAAGGAATACTATCTTCTTTTCGACGTTCTAACTTGACTTCTACTACTTCGGGAATAACATCGCCTGCCTTACGAATTGATATTACATCTCCTATACGAACATCTTTCAGAATACAATAATCTTCATTATGAAGTGTTGCTTTAGATACCAAAGAACCATCTACATGGACAGGAGCAAAAATTGCATTTGGAGTAATTTTACCTGTTCTTCCTACCGTAAATTTAATTTCTTTTAAAGTCGTAAGTACTTCTTCAGCAGGAAATTTATAGGCAATTCCCCATCTAGGTACTCTAGATGTAAATCCTAATAAGGCCTCATCTTCTAAACGGTTGACTTTTAAAACAACACCATCTATCGCAAAAGGTAAATCTTTTCGCTGTTGTGCAAGAGAATGAATATCTTGTATAATTTCTTTTACATTATGTGCAACGGTATTTAATTTATAATTGGTTACAAATCCTAACTTTTTTAAAAATTCAAGAGATTCTGATTGCGTCTCAATCCCATAATCTTCTGGATTGGGTAAAAAGTAAGCCATGAAATCTAAATTTCTTTTGGCAGCAATTTTACTATCCAATTGTCTTATAGAACCAGCTGCAGCATTTCGGGGATTGGCGAATTTAGGTTCACCATTTTTTTCTCTCTCGATGTTTGCTTTTTCAAAAGAGGATTTGCTCATGTAAATCTCGCCACGTACTTCAATATCAATATTTTTAGTTAGTCTTAAGGGAACTGATTTAATCGTTTTGACATTCACTGTAATGTCTTCCCCAGTAACTCCATCACCTCTAGTTGCAGCACGAACAAGGACTCCATTTTTATAAATTAAGGATCCCGATAACCCATCCATCTTTGGTTCCACTGTGTAAGTAGGATTTTTTATCGTTTTTCGAATTCTTTCATCAAATGCGATTACCTCTTCTTCATTAAAGATATCATCAAACGATAACATTGGTTTTTCATGAGTTACTTTTTCAAATTTATCGATTACTTCGCCACCAACACGATTGGTTGGAGAATCTTCTCGTTTGAACTCGGGATATTTTTCTTCTAGTGATAGTAACTCTTTATAATAGTCATCATACTCTTGATCCGTCATTGTTGGATTATCTAAAACATAATACTCATAACTTGCTTGATTGATGATTTGAATGAGTTCATCTATCCTATTTTTTACCATTTGTATCACCATTTTTATTATAACAAAATTAAAGAAAGATATAAATAGATTTTACTAGGAAAAAGTTAGCTTATTGTCGAAAAAAACGATCTATTAAATAGTGATCGTTATTTGTTTTCTTCACGATTTGGTTGATATTTATATACTAAAGTATTTCCTTCAATATCTGCATCTTTTCCCTTTTGTTCCATTAAACATGCAATATAGTTTTTCATTTCCTCTAAAGTTTCAATATTTTGTATATTTTCACTATGACGAACTTCTAGCGGTTCTTCTTGTTGTGTTTTAGATTGTTCATAAACTTCTTCATTATCCTCGCAAGTTTTGAGTTCTTCCATTAACCTAATTTGCTCTTCTATGGTTCTTCTTTCTAATACTTCTGGATCAACAGCTATATAATATGCATTTTCGTTATAATTGCAATTCTTGAAGGTTTCTATTAACTTGATTTGCTCTTCGGTTGTTCTTTTTTCTAATACAATTACATCGAAAATGATTCTACATGCATTTTCGTTATAATCGCAATTCTTGAAGGCTTCCATTAACCTAATTTGCTCTGCAGCTGTTCTTTCTTTTAATACTTCTGAATCGACAACAATGTAATATGCATATCCGTTATATTTGCAATTCTTGAGTTTTTCCATTAACTTGATTTGCTCTTCGGCTGTTCTTTTTTTTAACACATTAGCACGGATAGCAATTCTATATGCATATTTGTTATAGTCGCAATTTTTAAAGACCTTCATTAATTGAATTTGTTCTTTGGTTGTTCTTTTTTCTAATACATTAGGATCGGTAGCTATATTACTTGCATATTTATTATAGTCACAATTGTTGAGAGCTTCCATTAACCTAATTTGTTCTTCAGCTGTTCTTTCTTTTAATACATTAGGATCGGTAGCTATATTACTTGCATA
>CANQWB010000016.1 GCA_947627435.1 uncultured Bacilli bacterium | reverse complement strand
CAAGTGACATATTATATATTACTTTTGAGACATTTTCAAAAGTTAACACTTAAGACATTATCATAAATTAATCATATATATAAGTATGTGAATAAAAAATGTTTGACAAATAAGATAAATCTATATATAATGTTAAAAGCAATGCAAAAATTTTTAATACAGGAGGTGTTAGTATGAAAAGAACTTATCAACCAAATAATCGTAAAAAAAGTAAAAAACAAGGTTTTTTAGCACGTATGAAGACAAATATTATAAATAATAGAAGAAGAAAAGGACGTAAAGTTTTATCTCATTAATATCCACCACTGCATGAACAGTGGTTTTTTAATCAAGTAGGTGATGTAATGAAAAAAATAAATATAATAAAAGAAAATGAAATATATAATAGTATTATTAAAAATACCAAACCACTTAAATATAAAGATTATATTATATATATAAAAGAAAAAGAAAATTTACCATATCAATTTGGTTTTTCAATTGGAAAAAAAATTGGTAATGCAGTTACAAGAAATCGTATTAAAAGACAATTAAAAAGTATTATAGATAAAAAAGACTATCAAAATCAATTTTATTGTATTATAATGGTAAGGAAGAGTATTTTAGAAAAAGATTATGCGGAAATGGAAAATAATTTGCTATATGCTTTATCTAAATTAAATATAATAAAGGAGAACACAAATGAAACAATTTAAAAAAATAACAAAAATATTAGTAGTTTTTGTATTATTGTTTAGTCTTACAGGATGTACGAAATATTTAAAACAAGATGGAAAAACAGTTCGAAATGAATCAACTGGTCAAAATTTAACAAAAAATATTTTATGTCAACCAGAAGGGGAAACATTAAAATTATATGAAGAATATAATAAAAAAGCAAAAGACAATGAAAAAATTAATCTTACAGAATTACCAAAATGTGAAACATTAAAAGTAACTACTGGAAAATATGAAGGTATTTGGACATCTATCTTTGTAAAACCACTTGCTTGGTTTATTATTCAAATTGGTAAACTCGTAAAAAGTTATGGACTTGCACTTATATTAGCAACCTTAATTATAAGAGGGATTGTATGGCCATTTACAAAAAAGACTGCAATGCAATCTGAAAATTTAAAAAAAGCACAACCAGAATTAACAAAAATTGAAAATAAATATAAAAATCGTCAAGATCAAGAAGCAATGTTACAAAAATCACAAGAAATGATGATGATTTATAAAAAATATAATATTAATCCAATGTCAGGATGTTTATTCTCATTTATTCAAATTCCATTATTCTTTGCATTCTATGAAGCAATTAGTAGAATTCCTGCTATATTTGAAGAAACATTCTTAGGATTTCAATTAGGAACAAGTCCTGCTATAGCAGCTTTTCAACATGGACAATATTATTATTTAATATTTATCGTTATTATTGCTGCATCTACTTATTTCTCATTTAAATTAAATAGTGGCGCTTCTATGAGTCCAGATCAGCAAAATCAAATGAAGACAATGACAAATGTTATGGTTGTAATCATGACAATCACTGCATTCTCAATTTCTTCAGGAATTGCAATTTATTGGGTAACGTCAAGTGTATTTACTATTATTCAAAATTTATTAGTAAAGAGAGGTAAGAAAAATGCTTAACATTACAGAATACGAAGCCAAAACAAAAGAAGAAGCTTTAGAAAAATGTTTAAAAGAATTAAATTGTAAACAAGAAGATTTATTTTTAAGATCAGAATTTATAGAAGGAAAATTATTTAAAAGTTCCAAATATATTGTATATGCTTTAAAAAAGAACGATATTAAATTATTTATTAAAGATTATATTGCAAAATTTTCAAAATTAATTCATGTATCAATTGATTGTGAAGTTTTAGTAAAAGATGAAACTTTCCAAGTAACTTTAGTATCTGATCAGAATGCAATTTTAATTGGAAAAGAAGGTAGAACATTAAATGCCTTACAACTATTAATTAAACAAGCAGTAAAAAAAGAAACACAATTGAATTTAAAATTAAATATTGATGCTTCTAATTATAAGTTAAAAAAATTGAAAGCAATTGAAAGACAAATAAAAAATATTGCCAAGGAAGTGCTATCTAGTAAAATTGATGTATCTTTAGATCCTATGAATTCTTATGAAAGAAGATTAGTACATACATTAATTGATGAATATAAAGATTTGACAACAGAAAGTATTGGCGAAGGAAAAGATAGACACGTGATTATTAAATATATAGGGGAATAATCCCTTTTTTCTTTTAAATATTGACACATATTTTATTATTTTATAAAATGATAAAAGATTGGAGAAATTCTTATGTCTTGTAATGAAAAAATAGAATATTATGAAATTATAAATGAAATATTAAAACATGATGAATTTCAAAAAAGAAAAAGTTATAAGCATCATGGAGATATTACAGTATATGATCATAGTTTAGCAGTCTCTAAAGTTGCTTATGCTATGGCAAAAAAATTAAAAAAAGATTATAAAAGTGCTGCTATTGGAGGACTTCTGCATGATTTTTATGACAAACCTTGGCAAGATGTCATTGAAAAGAAACCTTTTTTAAAAAAACATGGTTTTGTACATGCGAAAGAAGCAAAGTTAAATGCCAATAAATATTTTCCAAATTTGATGACTCCAAAAATTGATAATATTATTGAAAGACATATGTTTCCTCTAAATAAAATTCCTCCAAAATATGCCGAAAGTTGGATTGTAACAATAGCGGATAAATATGTTTCTTTAGAAGTATTTTTACATTTAACCAGTTTACCTCAATTATTGGGAATCAGAAAAGTAAAAAGTAGGTGATAATATGGAAGATACAATTGCAGCCATTGCAACTGCTCCTGGAGTAGGTGCTATTTCCATTATTCGTGTCAGTGGACATGAGTCTATTGAAAAAGTAAATTCTATTTTTGAAGGTAAAGATTTAATGAAAGTACCTAGTCATACCATTCATTATGGATTTATTGTAGATGGTACGCAAAAAATAGATGAGGTATTAGTAAGCATCATGAAAAGTCCAAAAACTTTTACAACTGAAGATATTGTAGAAATTAACTGTCATGGTGGAATTTTTACTACAAAAAAAATATTAGAATTACTACTCCAAAAAGGAATTCGTTTAGCAGAACCAGGAGAATTTACCAAAAGAGCTTTTTTAAATGGTAGAATTGATAAATTGAAAGCAGAAAGTGTTATGGATATTATTTCTGCTAAAACAGATGCGATGCGAGAAATGGCAATGAATCAATTAACTGGAAAAGTATCTTCATTTATACATAACCTACGTCAAAAAATAGTTGAGGTATTAGCCAATATCGAAGTAAATATTGATTATCCTGAATATGAAGATATAGAAGAAATGACGATTGAGATGTTAAAACCTAGAATGGAAGAAATAGAAACTGAGATTAAGCATATTCTTCATGAGAGTGAAAATGGAAAAATAATCAAAGAAGGAATCAATACTGCAATTATAGGTCGTCCAAATGTAGGAAAAAGTAGTTTATTAAATAAATTGTTAGAAGAGGACAAAGCAATTGTGACAGAAATAGAAGGAACTACTCGTGATACAGTTGAAGGTGAAATTTTATTAGATGGTTTTTTATTAAATATAATTGATACAGCTGGAATTCGGGATACTAATGATAAAGTGGAACAAATTGGAGTAGAAAAAAGTAGAAAATTAATAGAAAAAGCAGACTTAATTTTATATATGATTAACCAAAATCAACCATTGAATGATGAAGATATTAAAATTATTGAAAGTCTAGAAAATAAAAATCATATTTTAGTTGTAAACAAAACTGATTTACAATCTGTCATAGATATGTCAACTTATGAAAAAAGTCATCCAGTTGTATATATAAGTGCTTTAGAAGAAAAAGGAATTCTAGAATTAAAAGAAAAAATAAAAGAATTATTTCATTTAAAACAAATTGGTGAAAAAGATTTAACATATTTAACGAATGCTAGTAATATTGCTACATTAAAACAAGCATTGGATAAAATACAAGATGTCAAAAGAGGAATTAGAGAAAATCAACCCATTGATATGATTGAAATTGATTTAAAAAAAATTTGGGATTTATTAGGCGAAATTATCGGCGAAACATATCAAGATGAATTAATAGATCAATTATTTAGTCAATTTTGTTTGGGAAAGTAAATTAGGATAAGCTATCCTGATTTTTTTAATGAGATTATCAATGAAATAAACTTGTTTGTCTAAAAAAATGATAGTATAATAGGAAAAGCAAAAAGGAAGTGATCCGAATGAATTATGATATTATTGTAGTAGGTGGGGGACATGCCGGATGTGAAGCATGTTTGGCTTCGGCACGTATGGGAAATAATACATTACTCATTACGGGAAATATTAAAAATATAGCTGATATGCCTTGTAATCCTTCTATTGGTGGAAGTGCCAAAGGCATTGTTGTAAGAGAAATTGATGCTTTAGGAGGACAGATGGGTAAAAATGCCGATAAAGCACAAATTCAAATTAAGATGTTAAACTATAAAAAAGGTCCTGCTATACAAGCATTAAGAGCACAAGCAGATAAGATTACTTATCCACAAGAAATGTGGAAAACTCTTTCTTCTACTTCCAATTTAACAATTCAAGAAGGAATTGTAGAGGATTTGATTGTTGAAAATAACAAAATTATGGGGATAATCTTAGAAAACGGCGAAAAAATTTATAGTAAAGCGGTTGTTTTAACAACAGGTACTTATATGAAAGCGGATATTTTAGTTGGAGACAAAAGACGTAGAGAAGGTCCTCACGGTGAAAAACCTTGTAATTATTTGAGTGAAAATTTAGAAAAACTAGGATTTCAAATCAAACGTCTTAAAACAGGAACACCGCAACGTATTGATAAAAATTCAATAGATTTTAGTAAAACAAAAGTAGAATATGGAGATTCTGTTTACCATACTTTTAGTTTTGATGATAAACCTACATATAAAATAGAAGAACAGATACCATGTCATTTGATTTACACCAATGAAAAAACACATCAAATTATTCGTGATAACCTCCATAAATCAAGTATGTATGGTGGATTAGATGATATCAAAGGTATAGGGCCAAGGTATTGTCCATCTATCGAAGATAAAGTAGTCCGTTTTAGCGATAAAGAACGTCATCAGTTGTTCTTAGAACCAGAAAGTTTATATTATGATGATATTTACATTCAAGGTTTTTCAACAAGTATGCCACATGATATTCAAGAACAAATGGTACATAGTTTGGAAGGGTTAGAACATGCCAAAATATTAAAATATGCTTATGCGATTGAATATGATGCTATTTATCCAACACAGTTAAAACAAACGTTAGAAACAAAATTAATAGAAAATTTATATACAGCTGGACAAATCAATGGTACAAGTGGATATGAAGAAGCTGCTTGTCAAGGTTTGATTGCAGGAATTAATGCATCTTTAAAAATAAATGGAAAAGAACCATTGATATTAAAAAGAGATGATGCTTATATTGGTGTTTTAATAGATGATTTGGTTACAAAAGGTATTCGTGATCCTTATCGTTTATTAACTTCTAGAGCAGAATATCGATTATTATTAAGACATGATAATGCAGATTTAAGATTACGTGAATATGGTTATCAAGTAGGCCTAATTACTGAAGAACAACATTTGCGTCTTTTGGACAAAAAACAAAAAATAGAAGAATTAAAAGCATTTTTAAAAGAAAATAAAATTACTCCAACAGAGTCGACAAACAGTTATTTAGAGCAAATTGGTTCTTCTAAAATTCAAGATGGAATGACTTTGTACCAATTACTAAAACGTCCAGAAGTTACTATGGAACATATCGAACATTTTTACCCAATTCCATACGATGAATCTATAAAAGAACAGGTTTCTATTTTTGTAAAATACGAAGGTTATATTGTTAAGGCACAAAAAGAAGCAGAAAAAATGAAAAAGTTAGAAAATAAAATGATTCCTACTAACATTGATTATGATAAAATAACTAATATTGCTTCAGAAGCACGTCAAAAATTAAAAGAAGTGAATCCAACTTCTATTGGACAAGCACTACGTATTAGTGGTGTCAACCCTGCTGATATTTCTATTTTAATGGTATATTTGAAAAAGGAGTATGCGAATGCAAATAGAGGAATTTAAACAAAAAGTAGAAGAATTAGGTATTCCTTGTACTAAAAAACAACTAGAGCAATTAGAACAATACTATGAATTATTAGTAGAATGGAATGAAAAGATAAATTTAACTGCCATTATTGAAAAAAAACAAGTGTATTTGAAACATTTTTACGATAGTTTAACATTAGAAAGAGTTATTGCTTTACAGAATGCGCAAAATTTATGTGATATCGGAACAGGTGCAGGGTTTCCTGGAATCGTACTCAAAATATTTTTTCCAAATTTACATATTACATTAGTGGATTCTCTTCAAAAGCGTATTACCTTTTTAAATTTAGTGATTACAACATTAGGATTGAAAGATATTGTTACATATCATGCGCGTGCTGAAGAGTTTGCAAATATACATAGAGAAGAATTTGATATCGTAACAGCACGTGCCGTTTCTCATCTAAGGATTCTTCTTGAATATGGAATTCCTATGGTTAAGGTAAATAAATATTTAATTGCTATGAAGGGAAATATTGAAGAAGAAATAGAAGAAAGTAAAAGTACAATGACAAAGTTAAAATGTCACATAGAAAAAGTAGATGAATTTGAACTTCCAAATATGGCAGGACATAGAACTTTACTTCTTATTCAAAAAGATGATAAAACAAGTCATTTATTTCCTAGGAAATATAGTGAGATGAAGAAAAAGAGCATATAATGTCTCTTTTTTTAGTTATTTCCCAAAAAAAGATTGAAATATTTCCCAAACTATAGTATTATATTATAGATAGAATAAGGAAGGGGTATCAAACTATGGAAATGGAAAAAGAGGTCCGCATATTAAATTTGGATGATGTATTGCCAAACAGATTCCAACCAAGAATTAAGTTTAATGAACAAAATATATTAGAGTTAGCGGATTCTATTAGAGAACACGGAGTGATTCAACCAATTGTAGTAAGAAAAATTGGGGATAAATACGAAATTATTGCGGGAGAACGTAGATATAAAGCAAGTGTTTTAGCGGGAAAAACAACCATTCCAGCAATTATAACAAACTTAGATGATAAAAACAGTGCGGAAATTGCTTTAATTGAAAATGTGCAGCGCCAAGATTTAACACCAATTGAAGAAGCGATTTCTTATAAAAAAATATTAGATATGGGTTATATTAACCAAGCATCTTTGGCAGAAAAATTAGGAAAAACACAATCTACAATTGCGAATAAATTAAGATTATTAAATTTGGATGATGAAGTACAAGAAGCTTTATTGGAAGAAAAAATTTCGGAAAGACATGCACGTTCTTTATTAAAGTTGAATAAAGATGATCAAGTAAAAATGTTAAATCGTATTTTAACAGAACGTATGACTGTAAGAAAAACTGATGAAGAAATTATGAAAATATTAAATCATACTGAATCAACTGATAATGGTGCACAAAATGTAATACAACCTCAAAATGATATTGAAATTATTGATTTTGAGGAGGACCAACCAGAACAAAAAGCAGAAACACCTAGTGTAGGAAACCAGCCAATTAATCCAGGTTTTATGGATATTGATAAAATTGAAGCACAAGCAAAAGATATTTTTGTAAAGCCAGAGATTAAAATTCCAGAAAAACCAGTTGAGGAGGAAATACAAGTGCAAGAGCCAGTCACTCCCGTTGCGCCATTAGAAGAAGTACAGGAACCAACACTAATCAATCCAGTTGATATAAATGAAAGTGTAGAAAATACAGAAACTGTAGAACAACCACAAAAACCAATGGTTGGAAGATTTTTCAATATGTTTAATATAAATCGTGAAGAAGAAAATGAAAATTATGTAAGTGATGTAGAGCAAAAAGAAGTAAATATGGATATGAGTCAACCATCATTTCAATCAGTGCCACAATTTAATCCTTTTGCCCAACCAGAACAGAATCAAGAAGTACCATCAGTAGAACCACAAGTACAAAATGAATCACAAGTAGAAATGAAAGCACCTGAACAACCAGAAGGGTTTATAACACAACCAAATTTTGGTAATCCTACTCCTGTTACTCCAGTTCCACCTGTAGAACAACCATCAGTAGCGCCTGTACAATCAGAGCCAGAAGAGTTTCATACAGTAAATCCATATACATTAACGGATGACGCTGAATTTACAAATCCTGTAAACTCACCTGTTGAAATGCCGCTTCCAGAAAGTAGTTTTAATCCAACTATTTCTAATGTAGAATTAGAGCCAGTTTCACCTGTAACAGAAGAAAATACAAAACCAATTATGGATATGAGAGCGGTTATCAATACTATTCGTGATTGTGTAAGTACAATTGAAGGATTTGGATATACAGTAGATGAAGAGGAAATGGATTTACAAGATAATTATAAAGTAACCATTACAATTGATAAAAAATAATATAAAAAGAAGGTAATTGAAACCTTCTTTTTTATTACTGTGCAATGTTTTTTTTGTTTATTCAATGATTGTAAATACCTATTTTCTTTTAGATTCTAAGTTCAATAAAAATAAGTGTAATCATTACACTTATTTTTATTCATATATATTATTTGGAATTAAATGATTTAAATATTGAACAATATCTTCTTTTTGATATTTATAAGGATCTTTTATATATGAAATACAAACATTGATAACTGCACTCACATAAAAGATAGTAATGATATCAATTAGAATATTTTCTTGAAAAGATTGATTTTTTTCTATATGTTTTTCTACATCTTTTAAAAGTGTATTTTTGAACATGTCATTCGCAATACTATTGGTATTGTTTTTAATAATAGAAGAATAAATTTCAATATGTTCACTAATATGATCTAATAATAGAGCAATCATTTCCATATAATATTCTTTTTCTGTTTGCAATTGAACATTTTCATTCAATTTATTTTCTAATTCTTTTTCCAAATCTTCAATCAAAGAAGATAATAACTCATATTTATCATTAAAATGATCATAAAAAGTGGAACGGTTGGTATAAGCAACTTTACAAATATCGGATACTTTAATTTCTTCAAAAGATTTATCTTTCATAAGAAATAGTAATCCTTCATATAAACTTTTCTTTGTTTTAATGACACGTAAGTCTTCTTTCTTTTCCATCAAATCACCTACTAATATTATAATAAAAAAACAACTTTTGTAAAGTTATCCTACATTTGTTTGATATTTATAAGACAAATTGTCAATTTTTGTTGGATAACATACAATTATAAGATATTGTTAATGATTTTCAAAAATTGTTTTCATATAATGTTATTGCATGAGGAGGGTTATATGAAAAAGTTTTCAAAATTCATTGTAAATCATAGTATATTGATTGTGATTATAAGTATATTATTACTCATTCCATCGGTATATGGATATATAAAAACAAGAGTAAATTATGATATTTTAATTTATCTACCGGAAGAAAATGAAACCATTCAAGGGGAAAATATTTTAACAGATGATTTTGGTTTGGGAGCCTATGCATTTGTGATGGTGGAAAATGAATTACCAAAAAACATGTTAAAAATGGAAGACAACATTAGAAAAATAAAAGGTGTCAATAAAGTGTTTAGCATTGCAGATGTATTAGATACTACAATTCCATTTGATATGTTACCAGATGAAGTCAAAGAAAAAGTATATAAAGAAAATGAAACAATCATTATGGTAACATTTAATGGCACAACTTCTGAAGATGCAACTATTACTGCAGTAAAAGAACTCAATAAAGTAGTTGGAGATACTACAAAGGTAAGTAGTATGACATCTATGGTAATTGATACTAGGAATTTATCCAATCAAGAAATTGTTGCGTATGTTGTTATTGCTGTAATATTGTGTATTGTTGTTTTGTTATTTGCAACTGACTCTTACATTATTCCAATATTATTACTTTCTAATATCGGAATTGCAATTTTATATAATATGGGTACGAATGTGTTTTTAGGACAAATCAGTTATATTACAAAGGCAATTACTGCAATTTTACAATTAGGTGTCACTACTGACTTTTCTATCTTTTTATATCATAAATATGAACAGGCAAAATCAGAACAAAAGAAAAAGGATAATAAAGAAGCTATGGCACAAGCAATTATTCAAACATTTCAATCTGTTATTGGTTCTTCGTTAACAACTTTTGCAGGATTCTTAGCACTTTGCACGATGGAACTTACTTTGGGAAATGACATTGGAATTGTAATGGCTAAAGGTGTAGTATGTGGTTTAATTTGTGTTCTTACTTTATTTCCTTCTTTATTACTTGTGTTTAATCGTTGGATAGAAAAAACAAAACATAGAAATTTCTTTCCAAAATTTGAACGTTTGCAAGCCTTTTCTATTAAACATTATGTAGGAATTATCATAGTATTTATTTTGTTACTGATTCCTGCTTATATTGGAAACGCTAATTATAAAATTTATTATAAATTAGATGAATCTTTACCTAAAGATTTATCATTCCAAATTGCAAATTCTAAATTAGCAGAAAAATTTAACATTGTTTCACCTGAAATTATTATTTTAGATCAAAAAATACAATCTTATGAAGTACAAAATTTAGTGAATGATTTAAAAGAAGTAGAAGGAATTGACTTAGTTTTATCACCATCTACATTATTAGAAAGTGGAATGGAAATGTTATTACCAGATGATTTACAAAATATGCTATATAATGATAAATATCAATTGATTATAATCAATTCTACTTATGAAATTGCTTCGAATGAACTGAATCAACAAATTGAAGAAATTTCTAATATGGTAAAACAATACGATTCAAAGGGAATTGTAGCAGGAGAAGGTCCTTTGATGAGGGATTTGGTTACAATAGCTGACCATGATTTTAAAATGGTAAATTATACTTCTATTATTGTTATATTTATCATTATGTTACTAGTTTTAAAATCAATTAGTTTACCAGTAATACTGATTCTTGCGATTGAATTTGCTATTTTCTTAAATATGGCCTGTGCTTATTTTACAGGGACAGAATTACCTTTTATCGCATCTATCGTAGTTGGAACAATTCAGTTAGGCGCTACGATTGATTATGCAATTCTAATGTCAACCAAATACTTAGAGAAAAGAATAAAAATAAAAGATAAAATGCAAGCGATGAAAGAAACACTTCATGTAACAGTTTCTTCTATTATCACTTCTGCATTATGTTTCTTTGCAGCTACATTTGGTGTTGCTGTATATACAAAAATAGATATGATTGGATCCATTTGTGAGTTATTAGCCCGTGGTTCTATTATTAGTATGTTAGTAGTCATTTTGATTTTACCATCTTTATTATTGATATTTGATAAGGTCATTTTAAAAACTACAAAAATGAAAAAGGAGGAAAATCTATGAGAAGAATAAATAAAATAATGAGTTATATGTTAATAGGTGGATTGATTTTATTAGAACCTATTAGTGCAAATGCATATACAAAAAGAGAAACAATCTATACAAACTTAGATTATACAGGTACCCCTATTAAAACATTAGTAAATAATCATTTGCTTTCTTTAGAAAAAGGAGATATTATTGATAATACAGAACTTAGCAAAATATTAAACGTGAATGGAAATGAAAAGTTTAATCTAGAAAATGAAATTTTAACATGGAAATCTGTTGGAAAAGATATTTTCTATCAAGGAACAACCGAAAAAGAGCTACCTATATCTGTTCAAGCTACTTATTATTTAAATGGTGAAGAAAAAAGTGTAAAAGAAATGTTAGGTAAAAAGGGAAATGTTGAAATTCATTTACAATTTATAAATCACTCTTATATAGAAGCGCAAGATATTTATACACCATTTGTAGTTACTATAGGAACAATTATTAATGGAAAAGAGAATGCAAATGTTACAGTAAATAATGGAAAAGTAGTAGATACTGGCTCAAAAAATATCGTAGTCGGAATTGCTTCTCCTGGACTTTATGAAAGTACAAAGATTGAATCTTTAAAAGGAATGAATGAAATTAAGATTTCATATGATACCACTAAATTTTCTTTAGGAGACATCTACATTGTAGCAACACCAAAGTTAATAGAAGAGTCTGATTTTAACATTTTTGAAAAAATGAATACACTTACATCTTCTATGAATACATTAAGTGATAGTGTAAATAAGATTGAAGCGGGTGCAAAACAATTACAAGAAGGAACCGCATCACTCAAATTAGGTTCTAGTGAACTTTCTAGTAGTTTATATACTGCTTTAAATGCCATTACCGAACTAGAAAATGGGTCCGCTACGTTAGATGGTGGTTTAAAACAGATAATTGCGAAGTTACAAAATGCACAAACATTATTAAATAGTAAAGATGTCAGTGGTTCTATTACACAGTTAAATGCATTAAAAGAACAAAATAGTAATACAATTACAAGTATAGCAAGTGTCAATACAACTTTAGAACCAATGTGTAAAACAGAGGAACAAATAACACAACCTGAATGTGCAGCTTATGTATCTAATCAAAAACTAATTGTATTATTACAAACAAATAACACTGCTATTGATAGTACGATTACATCATTAACAGAAATTTCAACACAAATTTCTTCATTAGTAACAGAATTAAATACGGCACTCGCACAAGTAGAAACAGGCGCTAATACATTAACAAATGGGTTAACGGAATTAAAAAATGGCGTAAATCAAATATATAGTGGTTCAACTGTATTAGTAGATGGCGCAAATAGTTTAGATACAGGAATGAATGCTTTATCCAGTGGTATTTCATCATTAAATCGTGATGGTATTCAAGTTTTAATGGGTTATACAAATCAAATTCGCTATTATGGAAATCGAGTACAACAATTAGCAAATGCTTCTAAAAATTATAGTGGATTTGCTGCAAATAATGTAGAAAATACTGTATTTATTTATAAAATGCCATCTGCAAAAGCAAAATAATGGAAATAGAAAGGAATTGATTCTCTCAATTCCTTATTTTCTTATGTAATACATGTTAAAATATATAAGCAAAATGAAATTATAAAAAGAGGAATGTCATGTTTAAATTAGTATCAGACTATAAGCCAAGTGGAGATAAGCCACAAGCAATAAAACAGTTAGTGTCCAATATACAAAAAGGTAAAAACTACCAGATTTTACAAAGCCCTTGCTCCTTGGTTTTTTTAAAGCTCTATTAAATATTTGATAGAAAATAATATAAAAATTTAAAATCAATCGTGAATTTTAATTTTTAACAGAACACTATATATAAATAATAAATTGTTGTACATCTTTTCTTAAAATATCCATGCCGAATATGTTTGAATTTAATATAAAGGAGTTAATTACTTATTAAAAAACAAAATAGTGTGTTTTTCTTTACATAAATTTTATATTTAAGTATAATAAATTATCAAAAGGAGACTAACTATTATGAAAAACATTAATGAAGATACCTTAGATATAAATAATAATTTACTTGTTTTAAATAATTGTCTTATATTATTTATTATTACAGAATTAATGGTAGGTAAATGTTTATTTAAGGCAAAAAATAAAAAAGTTTTTAATAGAAAAATAGAAGAATATGAAGAAACTATCAATTTAGATGGCATTGAAGAAAAACTTAATGAAGATTATATAAATAATTTAAATTTTGGCTCAATTATTTTAAAATATTGTCATATATTAATAAATACTTTAAGTAAAGAAAACTTACAAACTTTTTATTACAATATTAATACTTTAAAAATTTTACCATATAAAATTAAGTTAATAGATTTATTAAAAGGTAGAGTAGTTGGAGGAAAATATAATCCTAATAATTCTATCCAATTAGTAGAAAAGTATAAATATGCATTACCTCATGAACTTACTCATATGTCTTCAACTATTGTTAAAAATAATGGTTTTATATTAAGTGGTTTTCACCAAATTAAAGGATCAAATAGTTATGGATATGGAATAAATGAAGGGTATACCCAATATTTTACTGAAAAATATTTTTTAGATAGTTTTCCTGATATTCCTCAGGCTTATCCAGTAGAAATGGAAATCGTTAAAAAATTAATTTGTGTTATTGGGGAAAAGGAGATGGAGGATTTATATTTTCATTCCAATCTAAATGGACTTATTAATAGTATTTCTCAATATTCTTCATTAGAAGAAGCACAATCTTTCATAGCAGCAGTTGATTTTTTAAAATTATATATTTATAAAATTTACAAATCAAAAGAACTAAAAAATATGTTAGAAATAAAATTACAACAAATTAATTATATTTTATTAAAATGCTTTTTAAATAAACAAAAAGAAGAACAAAATAATGGTATAAGTGCAGAAAAATTAAAATTAGAAAGAGAAAAATTTGATAATTATTTAGGTTATGAGATTAGTATAGAAAATATATTTGGTATTGATACTTTAAATATTGGGGTTTCAATAGATGCTGAAGATACTTTAAAAAGAAAAATACTTAAAAAAGATTTTTAACATAAGGTTGTAAAAAAAATTAAAAATAATAATAGGGAAACATACAGTTGTTTCCTTGTTTTCTTATGTAATACGTGTTAAAATAAATAAGCGAAATGAAATCATAAAAGGAGGCTTTTAATGTTTAAATTAGTATCAGACTATAAACCAAGTGGAGATCAGCCACAAGCAATAGAAAAGTTAGTGTCCAATATACAAAAAGGTGAAAAATACCAAGTATTATTAGGTGCAACAGGAACAGGAAAGACATTCACAATTGCGAATGTTATCCAACAAGTAAATAAACCAACTCTCGTTTTAGCCCATAATAAAACACTTGCGGGACAACTATACTCTGAGTTAAAAGAACTATTTCCAGAAAATAGAGTGGAATACTTTATATCTTATTATGATTACTATCAACCAGAAGCTTATGTAGCAAAAACAGATACTTATATTGAAAAAGATGCCTCCATTAATGATGAGATTGATGAATTACGGCATTCTGCCACTTCAGCACTTCTTACTCATGATGATGTGATTGTTGTCGCATCCGTTTCTTGTATTTACGGAATTGGAGAGTTAGAAGATTATCGTGAAAAAATGCTTACACTAAATGTCGGTGATACCATAGAACGTGATGATGTCATGATGAAACTTATCAATATGTTTTATGAAAGAAATAATTTAGATCTAAAAAGAGGTACCTTTCGTGTAAGAGGAGATCTATTAGAAGTTATGCCTGTCAATCAACATGGAAAAGGAATTCGCATTGAATTTTTTGGTGATGAAATAGAAAAAATATATGAATTTGACACTTTAACAGGCACCATTACCGCCAATAAGAACTCGATTAGCTTATTTGCAGCAAGTCACTTTGTTACAAGTGAAGAAAAAATAAAAAAGGCAATTGAAAATATTAGAATTGAATTGAAAGAACGTTTAGAATATTTTAAAGAAAACAATAAATTACTAGAATATCAAAGATTAATGGAAAGAACCAATTATGATTTAGAAATGTTATCAGAAACTGGTTCTTGTAGAGGAGTAGAAAATTATTCTAGACATTTGGCTTTAAAAGAACCGGGAGCAACGCCTACTACTTTAATTGACTTTTTTCCAAAAGATTTCTTAATGATTGTCGATGAATCCCATGTAACACTTCCACAAGTAAGAGGAATGTATAATGGTGATCAAGCAAGAAAACAAGTATTAGTGGATTATGGTTTCAGGTTACCAAGTGCGAAAGATAACCGTCCTTTAAAGTTTGCAGAATTTGAAGAAAAAATCAATCAAATTATTTGTGTATCTGCTACACCAGGTGAATATGAGCTTGAAAAAGCAGGAAAAAACGTTGCAGAACAAATCATACGTCCAACTGGGTTATTGGATCCAACTATTGAAGTACGTTCTACCAAAGGACAAATTGATAATTTATTAGAAGAAATTCATAAACGTATTGAAAAGAATGAAAGAGTCTTAATTACCACATTAACGATTCGTATGGCAGAGGAATTGACAACTTACTTAAAAAAATTAGATATCAAAGTTGCTTATTTACATAGTGAGATTAAATCCTTAGAACGTCTACGTATTATTCGTGATTTGCGACTTGGAAAATATGATGTTTTAGTAGGAATAAACTTATTAAGAGAAGGCTTAGATATTCCAGAGGTTAGTTTAATTGCCATTATGGATGCAGATAAGCAAGGTTTCTTACGTAGTGATCGCAGTTTAATTCAAACAATAGGACGTGCTGCTCGTAATGCGAATGGGCATGTTATTATGTATGCTGATCACACTAGCGAAGCCATGGATTTAGCAATCAAAGAAACAGAGCGTAGACGTCATATTCAGATCGAATATAATGAAAAAAATCATATTGTACCAAAAACGATTATTAAAGAAATTCGTGAACTGATTTCCAATAATAAAGAAATCGAAGAAAAAGCACCAGAAAAATTGAGTAAGCAAGAAAAGATGAATTTAATCAATCAAATTGAGGCAGAAATGAAAGAAGCCGCTAAAAATCTTGAATTTGAACGTGCAACAGAATTAAGAGATATTTTATTTGAATTAAAAGGTGAAAAATAATAAATGTAAAGAGGACACAATATGATATAATAAAATAAGAAGGTGAATCATGAAAACAATTATTATTGAAGAAAATCATAAGAAACGTAATCGTAGTCCGTTTTTAGAATGGTTGTTTTATATGGTAGGTTATGCACTTATTTTAATTACAATATCAGTAATCTTTCCCAAAACTATGCAGATTGATCATAAATACTTTGGTTTGTGGGCATTATTTGCTGCTATTTTGATTTCTATATTAAATCGTACCATTAAACCGGTATTAGTTTGGTTGACACTTCCTTTAACAGCACTTACCCTAGGATTTTTTTATCCATTTATCAATGTTATTATTCTGCAAATTGTAGATGTTTTATTAGGAAGTCACTTTGAAATTCAAGGATTTATGATGTCTTTCTTGATTGCAATTTTAATTTCCTTAATGAATATGCTTATGGATGAATTGGTAATGAAACCAATTCTAGGGAAGGAGTAATCTATGAATCCTATTATGATTGATCTAGGAGTTATCCAAATTTATTGGTATTCTTTCTTTATCTTTTTAGCATTTCTAATAGGTGGATTTTTAATCGTAAAAGAAGCAAAAAAACAAAATATAAATGAAGAATTTATCACGAATCTATTCTTTTATACTGTTCCGATTGCATTATTAGGAGCAAGAATTTATTATGTCGTATTTAGTTGGGATTATTATTCTGTAAACTTAGTTGACATTTTTAAAATATGGGAAGGTGGACTTGCCATTCATGGTGGTATCATTGCTGCATTTGTTTTCATTCTTTTCTATACCAAAAAACATCATGTATCTCTTTGGAAAACAACGGATATTTTAGTTGTAAGCCTTATTTTAGGACAAGCAATTGGTCGTTGGGGAAATTTCTTTAATGGAGAAGCACATGGCGTAGAAACAACTTTAACCTATTTACAAAGTTTACATTTACCTCATTTTATTATTGATGGTATGTATATAAATGGAAATTACTATATTCCTACTTTTTTATATGAATCTATTTGGAATTTTATTGGATTTATTTTGTTATTTGTATTTCGTAAGAGAAAATCAACAAAAATTGGGCAGACAACAGGACTCTATTTAATTTGGTATGGAATTGGAAGATTTATAATAGAAGGAATGCGTACGGATAGTTTAATGTTAGGTAATATTCGAGTAGCACAGTTAGTATCTGTTGTTACATTGTTAATTGGAATTTTTTTAATTTTTTATCATAGAAAACAAATATTATATCAAGAAACCGTATTATAATAAAACAGGTGAGAATATGAATCAAAAAGTTGTGATTTTAGGTGGAGGAACGGGTATGTCTACGCTCCTGAAAGGTCTAAAATATTTCCCAGTAGATATTACAGCTATTGTATCTGTCTGTGATGATGGGAAAAGTACAGGTAGATTACGAGAAGAATTTGATATTGTGGCTGTAGGTGATTTACGTAAAGTACTTGTTTCTTTAGCGGAAACAGAACCTTTGGTTGAAGAAGTATTAAACTATCGATTTCAAACCACAAGTGATTTAGATGGACATACCGTAGGGAATTTGTTATTAACTGCTATGTCTAATATTACAGGAAATGTATCCGATGGAATTGAAGCGTTAGCGAAGCTCCTCAATTTAAAAGGGCATGTATTGCCACTTACAGAAGAAAAAGTTACATTAGTTGGTCATATGACAGATGGAACTATTGTATATGGGGAACATTCTTTTACAGAGTGTAATAAGAATATTGAATTTATAGAATATTTAGAAGAACCAACTGCTACAAAAGAAGTTTTAAAAGCCATTTTAGAAGCAGATTTGGTCATATTAAGTATGGGTAGTTTGTACACAAGTATTATTCCTAACTTAATTTGTAAAGGAATTCCTGAAACGATTGATAAAAGCAATGCAAAAATTATGTATATATGTAACATGATGACACAACCTGGAGAAACAGAGCATTATACGGTGTATGATCATGTAAAAACATTAAATCAATATTTAGGAAAGAGAAAAATAGATGTGGTTATTGCCAATAATGGAGCAATATCAAAAGAAATAAAAGAAAGGTATGCTACATTAGAGCAGAAAGATGAGGTAATACTTGATAAAAGCAAGATGGATGAATTCAATATTGAACTGATAGAGAATGATTATGTAATGGTAGAAAACAATATGATTCGTCATAATGTCAATAAATTAGCTCTTGATGTTTTTGCATATCTAATCAAATAAGGAAGTGATATCATGTCATTTACTAGTATTGTCAAAAATGAAGTAAGTAAACTGGAAACAATGGAATCAGAAAATATTACAGAATTATCTGCGATTGTAAGAAATATTGGTGTAGTAAATGACAAAATCCAAATTTCTACTGAAAATGCTGCTGTCGCTAGAAGGGTATACTCTCTTTTTAAAGATAGTTATCATGTGCAACCATTAATTACAGTCAGAAGAGGTTATAATTTCAATAAAAATTATATTTATATTTTAATGATTCACCATAAAGTAGAAAGCATTTTAGAAGATTTATCATATCAATTAAATAGTGAAGTAAACATTCCAAAAGAATATATTTATTGTGATGAGAATTTAGTAAGATCGTATTTAAGAGGCATTTTTTTAAGTGTTGGCAGTATTAATGATCCTAAAAAATCAAGATATCATTTGGAATTTATTGTAGATAATATGGAGTATGCAAAGTTTGTGTCTCAATTACTCAATTTATATGAATTGAATAGTAAGGTTTTAAAGAGAGATAATAAATACATGATTTATATGAAAGAAGCTGAAAAAATAGGAGATTTTTTAAGAATTATGAATGCCAATAATGCTTTATTCTATTATGAAGATATTCGTATTTACCGTGATCACAAAAATATGACCAATCGATTAAATAATTGTGAACAAGCCAATGTTGATAAAATGATTGAAACAGCAAATGCACAAATTCATGATATTGAAAAAATAGAAAAATATGCATCTTTAGATTTATTAGATGAAAAGACGCAAGAAGCGGCTATCTATAGAAAAAAATATCCTGAGGTATCTTTACAAGAACTAAGTGAAATTATTAGCATAGAAACAGGGAAACCAATTACAAAATCAGGTTTACATCATAGAATGAATAAAATTAAGCAATTAGCTTCTAAAATGAAATAGATTCTTATCTATTTTTTTCTTCTATTTTTTTAGACAAGTAGCACATTTTATAGTATAATAATAAAAGTGAGGTGGATTATGAAGCATATATATGAGCAGATTACAGAACAAATTGAAAATCATGATCAATTTATCATATTAGCGCATAAATCCATTGATCTAGATGCCTATGGATCTGCCCTAGGTATGTATCAAATTATAAAATCTTATGGAAAATCTGCTGTTATCGTTATGGAAAGTCGTCCTAAAAATCGTTCCATTCAAAAAAGTATGCAACTTCTAAAAGAAAAACAAATGGAAATTGTGTATACTACAAAGGATAAGATAAATTTTCCAAAAGAAAAAACTTTAGTGATTATTTTAGATACCAATAAAAAAGAATTACTAGAGGTGCCAAATATACTAGAACAATATCCAGATTGTATTTTGCTAGATCACCATATTGAAAGTGAAAGTACAATCCATAATATTATTTTAAAACACATTGATAATACGGCTTCTAGTGCTTCTGAGATAGTAACAAGATATTTAAAAACATTAAAAATTGAAGTTGCTCCTGAAATCGCAACAATTTTACTTACTGGAATTGTTGTAGATACTAATAATTTTAATATCAAAACAACTAGTAAGACGTATGAAGCAGCCTCTTATTTGATGACTTTGGGGGCAAGCAATATTGAAAAACAAACATTATTAAAGGAAAATAGAGAAGATTATTTTACACGTCAAGATTTTGTCAAAAAAAGTGTTATGATCAATAAGCATATGGCTTTATGTGTCATGGATCATAATCGTTATCAAAATCATCAATTGGCTTTAATTGCTGAAGATTTATTGCAGTTTGATGCTGTAGAAGCATCTTTCACCATTGGTTTTATTGGAAAAAAACTAGTAGGAATCAGTGCGAGATCTGTTGGAGAGATCGATGTAGAAAAGTATATGCGTGCCATGGGTGGTGGAGGTCATAAAACAGATGCTGCTTGTGTCATTCGTACTAGTAATATTCAAAAAGTAAAAAGAAGATTGTTAAAATTAATACAAGAATAGGTGATAAAATGAAAGTCATTTTCTTAAAGGATGTCAAAGGGCAAGGAAAGAAAGATGAAATTAAAGAAGTAACAGATGGATATGGTATGAATTTCCTAATTAAAAAAGGATTTGCTGTACCAGCTACACAAACTAATTTAAATAAATTAAGTCGTTCTTTATCGGAAGCAGCTTTAGAAGAGTCTTTACTCATCAAAGATATGAACGACTTAAAACAAAAGTTAGAAAAACAAACAATTACTTTTGTTGCACAAACAGGCGCACAAGATAAGATGTTTGGTCAAATTTCTAGTAAACAAATTCAAAAAGAGTTACAAAATTTAGGATATAAAATTGATAAAACAAATATTTTATTAGATCATCCTATTATGAGCTTAGGAATTCATAATGTAGATATTATTTTACATAAACAAGTAACTGCTACTATAAAAGTTAAAGTTGTCAAAGGAAGTTAGGTGATTGTATGGAAAAAGTTGTGCCACATAACCTAAATGCAGAACAATCTGTATTAGGATCTATGTTTCTTTCCAAATATGCATTACAAAAATGTGTAGAAGGACTCACAGGTGACCAATTCTATTCAGATGCGCATAGTAAAATATTTAATGTCATTTCTAGTTTAGCAGAAAATGGAAGTCCAATTGATTTGACAACGGTAACAGCTGAGTTAGATAAAAGAAAAGAGTTAAAACAAATTGGTGGTGTAGAATACCTAAGTGAGATTGCGTCATTAGTTCCAAGTGCTGCCAATGTTGATGAATATATTAAAATTGTTGAAGAAAAAGCGATTTTAAGAAGACTGATTGATGTTGCAACAGAAATAGAAACAGAGGGGTATCAATCTACAGAAGATATTAGTGATATTTTAGATCGTGCTGAAAAGAAAATATTAAACGTCGTAAAAACAAAAAAGGGTACGGAATTTCGAACTATTCAAGATGTATTATTTAAAACACAAGCAGATTTAGAGACATTATCACAAAATCATAGTGATATTACAGGTTTAGCAACAGGGTTCTATGATATTGATAAAATTACATCCGGTTTACATCCAAATGAACTTATTATTATAGCTGCCAGACCTGCAATGGGAAAAACAGCTTTTGCTCTTAATTTAGCAACTAATATTGCCATGAATAGTAAAAAAACAGTGGCTTTATTCAATATGGAAATGGGTGCAGAACAATTAGCAACACGTATGCTTGCATCTGTTGGACAAATTGAATTAAATAAATTAGTGAGTGGAAGACTTGAACATAATGATTGGAAACGTGTAAATGAGGCAATTAGCCGTTTAGCAGATACTAAAATATTTATGGATGATACACCTGGAATGACGATATCTGAAATTCGCGCCAAATGTAGACGTTTAGCAAGTTCACAAGACGGATTAGATATTATTATCATTGACTATTTACAATTGATTAGTGGAGGTCCAAAATATGCAGGAAATCGTCAGCAAGAAATTGCGGAAATTTCTCGTTCTTTAAAGACTTTAGCTATGGAATTAGAAGTTCCAATTATTGCACTCGCCCAACTTTCACGTAGTGTAGATGGAAGAGAAGACAAACGACCTATTTTAAGCGATTTAAGAGAATCTGGTTCCATTGAACAAGATGCAGATATTGTTGCTTTCTTATATCGTGATGATTATTATAATAAAGAGAGTGCAATTGATGAGTTTACAAGTAAAAGTGAATTCATTATCGGAAAACATCGTAATGGACCAACTACTACAATTAATTTAATTTTTAGAAGAAATAAAGCAACATTTGTCAATTTTATAGATAAAACAGAAGATTAGGGTGATATCGTGAAAAAAAATATCATGATTATTGGAATTGTTTTATTAAGTGCAATTATATTCTTTTTGGCATTTAATTATAAACAACAACAAGATCCTGGAACTTATTATAAAGTGTATTTAAAGGATGAAGAAATTGGAGTAATTGCTTCTAAAGAAGAATTGGAAAACTATATTAATACACAAAATAAGGAATATATGAAAAAGTATCAAGTAGCATCTGTAAATGTACCACAGGGTTTACAAATTAAAAAGATTACAACTTATTCTAACAAGGTAGATTCAGTAGAAGATATTTATCAAAAATTGATTAATAAAGAATCTTTTACCATTCCTGGATATCAATTTACTTTACGTAAAGATGATCGATTGATACAAATTTATGTCACAGATACAGACATATTTGATGAAGCCGTTCGAATGACGATGCGTACTTTTGTTGGGACAGAAGATTATACAACTTATACAGAAACAACACAACCTGAAATTTCTACTACAGGTAAAATTATTGAAGATATCTATGTAGAAGATTCTATTACAAAAAAAAGTATGAATATTCCAGTTACGGAAACGATTTATACCAATATAGAAGATTTGTCACAATACTTGGTGTTTGGGGCAAATCCTACCAAAGAAACACATATTGTAAAAATTGGGGAAACAATTACTAATATTATCAATCAACACAAAATTAGTGTGGAAGAATTTTTAATATCCAATACGCAATTTACGAGTGAAAGAAATTTATTATTTCCAGGTCAAGAAGTTGTGATTGAAATGACCAATCCTCAAATTTCAATTGCATATGAAGCTTATGTAGTAGAAGATCAAGAAACACGTTACCAAACCAATTATGAATATGATGATACAACTGATAAAGGTGTAGAAAGAACAATACAGCAAGGTGAAAATGGACTTGAGCGTGTAAGTCAAAGAATTAAAACGGTCAATGGAACTGTGGAATATGTTATTCCAATTCAAAAAGAAGAGCTAAAACCAGTTGTAAATGAAGTTGTATTAAGAGGAACAAAAGATCCTTATGACGTTGGTAGTACATCAAACTGGTATTGGCCAACTTCAAATGGATGGATGGTATCTTCAAGATTTGGTTATCGTCCAAATCCATGGACAGGACAACGTGAATATCATACAGGTCTAGATTTAGCTGGAACTGGTTGTGGTTCAAATATTTATGCGGTTACAAATGGTCGTGTGGTAGAAGCAGGATATCGTAATGCAAACGGAAACTATGTATGTATTAATCATAATAATGGATATTATACATGTTATAACCATATGTCTAAAATTTTAGTAGATGTGAATGAAGTAGTCAGTCGTGGAGAAAGAATTGGCTTAGTTGGAGATACAGGAGCTGCAACTGGATGTCACCTTCACTTAGAAGTATGGAAAGGTGTATATCCTTGGAGAAATGGATATGCAGGATTAATAGATCCTAGACTCATGTATCCACAGGTATTTGGATTATGAAAGTATGTGTATTAGCAAGTGGTAGTAAAGGGAATGCAACTTACGTTGCAACCCCTACTACATCTTTATTGATTGATTTAGGATCTAGTTGTGCTTACATTGAAAAAAAACTACAAGAAATAGAAGTAAGACCAAATCAAATTGATGGAATTCTGATTACGCATACACATGTAGATCATATTGGTGGACTTCGTGTTTTTATAAAAAAATATAATACAAAAATTTATTTATCAAAAACAATGTATGAAGAATTAAAATCTCTTATGTTAATTTCAAATTATCAATTGATTGATTCTGATTTTGATATAAATGATATTGCTGTAAAAATAATTAAAACATCACACGATGTAGCAGATTCAAATGGATATATATTAGAAAATAATGGCAAATCTGTTGTATATATTACGGATACTGGCTATATTCATTATAAAAATTATAAAAGGCTACAAAATAAAAATTTATACATTATGGAGAGTAATCATGATGTAGAAATGTTGATGAATGGGACATATCCTTATCCTATAAAACAAAGAATTTTGGGTGATCGTGGTCATTTATCGAATCGAGATTCCTCTTATTATTTATCTCAGTTTATAGGAGAAAATACAGAAGGCATTGTTCTAGCTCATTTAAGTGAGGATAATAATACTAGTGAACTTGCACTTACTACATTGCAAGAAGCTCTTAAAAAAGAAGGACATACTGTTGAGCATATTATAATCGCAACGCAGAAAGAAAGAACGGAGTTAATTGAAGTATGATTAAAATCATATGTGTAGGTAAAATTAAAGAAAAATATTTAATGGATGCAATTTCTGAATATCAAAAACGATTAAGTAAATATACAAAGTTACAAATAATTGAAATACCTGATAGTAATGAAGATAATATTGAAAAAAATTTAACAGTAGAAAAAGAAAAAATAGAAAAATACCTTCAGGATAAAGATTATATAATTACTTTAGAGATTGAAGGAAAAATGCTTACTTCAATAGAATTGTCAGAAACGATTGACCAAATTCAGCAACATTATCCTAATATTACATTTGTCATTGGTGGATCATATGGTTTACACGATAATATTAAGAAAAAAGCAAATATGGCACTATCTTTTTCTAAAATGACTTTTCAACATCAATTATTTCGTGTATTATTGTTAGAACAAATTTATCGTTCTTATCGTATTTTAAATCATGAAGCTTATCATAAATAATTGTTTACGTGTATTATAGAAAGGATGAAAATTTCTTGAAATTCATTTAAAAACATGATAATATGAAAATGACAAATAAAATCATAGAATAGTTTGCGAATACATAAGATTTCAAGTATGCTATTTGTAAACGGGGGGGGGTAGCCCTCTTTTTTATTGTCTTGCAAAGAAAAATAAAATATAGTACACTGATAGTGTATATAAGAATAAAAGAATGAGAAAAGTGTCAGAATAGGAGTAAGGAGAGATGTATATGAAGAAAAAAGGATTTACATTAATTGAATTATTGGCGGTAATCGTAATACTCGCAATTATCGCACTAATCGCAACCCCAATGATTATGGGAGTAATTGAAAAAGCTAAAAAAGGAGCAGCAATTCAATCAGTAAATGGATTACTAGAAGCAGGAGAACAATATCAATTAGAAGGAATGCTAGAAGGAAATTCTTTAAATGTAATTGATTTAACAAGTGATACATTAAGTATCAAAGGAAGTAAACCAGAAAGTGGCTTATTAGTAATGGATTCCTCTGGACATATGAGTATTATAGCAAAATATGGAAAATATTGTATAGAAAAAAAATATGAAGATGAAGAACCAACAATAGTAGAAAAAAATCCATGTGTAATGGAAGAAGATGAAGTCGATGCCAAAATTTATGGAGTAAGAAGAAAAATTAATAGTTCATCAACAGAGTGGGAAAGAATCGATAATAGTGTTGGATTAGAAGCGAATGCAATTAAAAGTCAAAGTGAATTAGAAACTGGTGTTAAAAATGATTTTGACAATATTTATCCATGGAGTGATATCTATACCTATAGTTGGGATAAAGCAACAGGGAAAGAGACAAGATGGGATGAAACTGGATTTAATTATACTGATGATTATATATTTACAAAAATACCAGAATTTTACTATAGAAGATATCAAGAGAATGGATATGAATATGTTTTAATATCAAAAAGAAAAATAGAAGGATATACAAAAAGTAATGAATTTTCAATAGGAGGATATACGATGTCAGGAACTGAAGCAGGAGTTTATAGTAAAAGTGGTGTAAAACCATTAACCGCTAAAACAATTTCAGCATTTAGAAATTATACGAAACAATTAGGGCAGGAATTTAGTCAATTAGATTACCATTATTTCATTATTAAATTACTATATTTAGTGGAATATGCAGACTATGATTCCCAACAAGTATTAGGAAAAGGAAATGCGTTTCATTCTAATGATGGAATCCACCATTTTGTAGAAAGCGGTGGATGTGATGAATTAGGAATGCAATCTGGAACGTTAGAAAATGATGGATATCATTCAATGATTTATCGAGGAATGGAAGATATTTATGGAAATATACACCAATTTGTAGATGGAATTAATATCAAAGATCATCAAGCATATGTATGTTATGATCCTAATCAATATGAATCAGATAAGTTTGAAGGATGTTATCAAAAACTAGGGTATATGAATGCAACTACTAGTGGTTGGATATCTAAGTTAGGTTATGATTCTCAAAATCCATTGATTGATTTTCCAACAAAGATGGGTGGAAGTGACAGTACATATATTCCAGATGGTTATTGGCAATTATCTGAAAATAGAATTGCCCTTGTCGGGAATGCTTACTGTTACACATCTAGTGTCGGTTTGTGGTTTTGGTCTTTAATTAGTGATTCATCTCTTGCCAGTGGTAGTGTCGGAGCTCGTCTTATTAAAACCAGCTAAATAATTGGTTGAGAATAATTTAATTATTAAAAGGATTGCCAAACTGAATGTCAAAGATATATTGCAATAGAAAGTGGATATTTAGGTATTATATTAAGTGAAAAAGCATGTTAAATGCTTTTTTTGTCGTAATAAGTTATAAAAAAAATTAAAAAGAGACGTATATATTTTTCATTTAGGTACACAAGAAGATAGAGGTGAAAAAAATGAAAAAAATTTTAGTAATTCTCGTATTGATTTTTACATATTTTATCTTTTCAAGTACAAAAACAATGGCAAATATTATTCCAGAAGAAGCAATTCGTTTTCGAGTTATCCCAAATAGTAACTCAGTTGAAGACCAAACGATTAAATATAAAGTAAGAGATCAATTACAATTGCAGTTATATACATTATTAAAAGATACCAAAGGTATTGAAGATGCACGAGAAAAAATTACAAACGAATTAAATAATATTCAACAAAATATAGAAATAATTTTGGCGTCTTCAAATTATGATAAAGGTTATAAATTATCTTTTGGTAGAAATTATTTTCCTGAAAAAACATATAAAGGGGTTACATATGATGAAGGATATTATGAATCCCTTGTTGTAACATTAGGCGCTGGAGAGGGAGATAATTGGTGGTGTGTTCTATTTCCACCTCTATGCTTATTGGAAGCTGAAGAAAGTGAGGAAGTAGAATATAAATTTTTTATACAAGAATTAATTGATAAATATCTATAAAAAAATCATAAAAAAGAAACCTCCAAAGTAAACTATCTTAGGAGGTTTTTTATGTCACTTGTTATGGTTATTATGATAGCAGTAAGTCTAAGTATGGATGCTTTTTCTCTTTCCTTAGCATATGGTACTTTAAATTTAGAGAAGAAAATGATACAATTGCTTTCCTTTATTGTAGGTACTTATCATTTTTTTATGCCACTTCTTGGTATGTGGATTGGTAATAAAATATTATCTTTCTTACCCATTGGACCAAATATAGTTGTATTTTTAGTATTACTAGTAATTGGAATAGAAATGATAATTGAATCATTTAAACAAACAAGAGCAGTTCATTTCATGAAATTTAGTGAATTATTATTGTTTGGGTTGGCTGTTAGTTTAGACAGTTTTTCCGTTGGATTAGGATTGCGTGCGATTTATAGTAAACCTATTATATGTTCCATTATATTTTCCGTTGCAAGTTTTTTATTTACATATTTAGGATTATATTTAGGGAAAAAAATTAATGATATGGTTGGTCGTATTTCCACTAGAATAGGTGGAATTGCATTGATTTGTATTGGAATTTTTTATCTAATATAAGTATTCCATAAAATTGTAAAGTAAGTATTGTAGACTTGCCTTTTTTATGAAAACATATTATACTGAAATATAGTCAACATAAGTAGTAACGGTAAAATTACTATTTCATAAAATAGGACAGGAGGATTATATGAAGCAAATAAAAGTGGAAGGTGGACACAGATTAAGTGGAACCATTACAATTAGTGGTGCAAAAAATGGTGCCCTTGCATTGATACCAGCCTCTATTTTAGCTGATGAACCTGTTAGAATTAGTAATATTCCTAATATTTCTGATATTGATGCAATCAACGAAATTCTACAATACTTAGGTGCAAAAGTATCTAGAAAAGAAGATTATATGGAAATTGATGCTTCAAAAATTGTCAACAAAGAAATACCACAAAGTATTTCTACAAAATTAAGAGCATCTTATTATTTTATGGCTGCTTTGTTAGGAAAATATAAAAAAGTAGAAATGTTTTTTCCAGGTGGATGTTCTATTGGAGCCAGACCAATTGATCAAACTTTAAAAGCGTTTGAAATTTTAGGTGCAAAAGTAATAGAAGACCATAACAAATATACAATTACTGCTGATCAATTGATAGGTGGTAATATTTATTTAGATATGCCAAGTGTAGGAGCGACAATCAATGCAATGCTAGTTGCCGTCAAAGCAGAAGGTTCAACCATAATTCAAAATGCTGCAAAAGAACCGGAAATTGTAAGTGTTGCGACATTTTTAAATAATATGGGCGCTAAAATTACTGGTGCTGGAACAAGTACTATTAAAATAGAAGGTGTAACACATTTACATGGCTGCTTTACAGAGGTTATTCCTGATCGTATTGAAGCAGGAACTTATTTATTAGCTGGTGCATTGATGGGTGAACAGTTAACTATTCAAAATATGATACCTAAGCATATTGAATCATTAATCAATAAATTGATTGAAATGGGATATTCTCCTATTATCAAGTCTGATTCTATCACAATATCCGCATTGGAACATAAAAAACCCGTACATATTAAAACATTAGGTTATCCAGGATTTGCAACAGATTTGCAACAACCAATAACAGTATTATTAACACAATGTCAAGGAGAATCAATCCTAGAAGAAACACTTTACGAAAATCGTTTTAAACATGTACCATATCTTCAAAAAATGGGTGCTAATATTGCAATAGAAGGACAAAAAATGATCATCAATGGTCCTAGTAAATTAATGGGTGCAGAAGTGGAGGCAACCGATTTAAGAGCAGGTGCTTGTATGGTATTAGCGGCTTTAACTGCAGAAGGAATTACAACCATTTCATCGATTGAACATGTATTACGTGGCTATGAAAACATCATTGAAAAATTAAAGTCCGTTGGTGCTAAAATTGAACTAGAAGAAATATAATAAAGGTAGAGTAAAATCTACTTTTTTTGATGGAGGGATTATAGGTATGAAATGGAAAACAATTCTTTTTCTAGCTTTCGTCATTTTTATTGTATTTGTCATATATTTAACAACATTAGACCGTAAAGTATATTATCTAAATATTGGAGATGAAATGGCAATAGAAGATGGAAATTATGGTATGTTGATTCGTAATTATTTAACATCTAAAAATAAACTAGAAAAATATGTTACAGAATTTTCAACCTATGATTATCGTACTACAGATTTTATTCGTGATATTGAGGATAACCGTAAAGTATTTAGTAATCGTCAAAATATTTCTTTAAAAAATGCATTAATTAAAGCCGATTTGGTAACTATATCAATAGGTTCAAATGATATATATTATAAAATTATGACTGCATCACCAAGAGAGAGTTATGAATATATGGATCAAGTATTAGTAGATTTAGAAAAATTATTGGAGCTTGTAAGAAAATATTGTAAAGAAAATATCATCATGTTAAATTATTATAATAGTTATGAAAAAAGATACGATGAAATATTTCAATATATGAATGATAAATTGATTAATTTAGCACTTATCTATGATATTGAAGTAATTGATATCACCGATATTATGAAAGGAAGTACTATGGAGAATAAATTACCAAATTTAGAACAGTATCAAGCAATTTATGAACAAATGAAAGCTGTTATAGATAAACGTATATTTCACTAAAAAATACTTGCAATTTAAAGAAAACATTGATATACTATATAAGAATTAAATTTCTATGGCGAAAATCGCCATGGCGGGAGGAGAAGACAAATGAAAAAAGGAATACATCCAGAATATATGGATACAAAAGTAACATGTGCCTGTGGAAATACATTTACTGTAAAATCAAACAAAGCAGAGTTACATATAGAAGCATGTGATAAATGTCATCCATTTTATACGGGAGTACAAGGTGCAGTTGCAAAAACTGGTCGTGTTGAGAAATTCAACCGTAAATATGGATTAAATCAAGATGAAAAAAAAGCAGCGTAAGTTGCTTTTTTATATATTAGGAATTTGCTTGGTAAAGACAAATAAATATATTATGAGTTAAATACAACACAAAAGAGTACA
>CANQWB010000015.1 GCA_947627435.1 uncultured Bacilli bacterium | reverse complement strand
ATAATCTAAGGTTGTAAATGCTCCTAATACACTATCTTTAAATGCTTCTTTTCTTGTTTTCTCTATTACATTCATTACCATTGGTACTGTAATAAGTGCGATTACAGATAGTACTACTATTACTGCCAATAATTCTATTAATGTAAATCCTTTTTTCTTCATGTCACTCGCTCCTTTAGACAATAAAAAAGGGTTACCCCTTCCCCCGTTTGCGGATAGCATATTGCTTTCTTCAAACTATTCTATGATTTATTTCTACACTTAGAGTATCATATTTTTTATTTTGTTGCAAGAGTCATGAAGAATAATTTCCATTTTTGTGTTATCTATTTTGTGATTCATTCCATAAAGAATATGGATATAATTTTTGATGGATATAATCTTTCATTTTATTTTCTACAGTTTCTTTATCTTCTTGATATGTCATACCAAACCATTCATCTTCGGTAGGTAATACCTTAAATGATTTCTTTTGTTCTTGAATCATATATTTTACAATGCTAGGTAATAAAAATTCTTCTTTTTCACTATCTTGCATATTTTTTAAAAATTCAACAAATTGTGTTTTTAATTCTTCAAAAATAGCTGGTGTAAATCCCCAACAATTTAAAGAACAATAACTATTTTCATCCAACAAAACTTCCTCTTGATTGGCAAGAATTCCTTTAATACCAGTATCTGTTTTGATAATTTTATACGTTTCTTCAATATCCATTAAATGCATGTCATTATCTATAGAACAGATTCCACGATTGACTCCACCATTTTCACTTAACGTATTTTTAAGAAAATAGCCTGCCATGCAAAAATCATCTGTTTGTTTGTTCAAAAAGGTATTCATTTTTTCAAATATAGATTTTCCATAATAATCATCTGAATTGATGACAATAAATGGTTCATGCACCATATTTTGACAGCATAATATAGCTTGTCCTGTTCCCCATGGTTTCACTCTTTCTTTAAAAGAAAAACCATCGGGTAAATCTGTTACCTTTTGATATACTAATTTCAATTCTAAATCATCTGGTAAATTTGTAAAATGGGATTGAATCAAATCTTCCAATTCTTCACGAATAATCAGTACAACTTTACGTATTCCAGCATGGTAAGCATCATAAATAGAATAATCCATAATCCATTCTCCCGTAGGACCAATGCCATCCATTTGCTTAATACCTCCTTTATAACGGCTACCAAAGCCAGCTGCCATAATGACTAATGTATTTGTTTGCATAAATCTCTCCTATCTATATATTATACGGTAATATTATCATAACATGTTTTTGGACAAATAAAAAGAGGGTACCCCCTCTTTAGTCATTTAGATATAATTCACTTTCCCCTTTAAATATCATTACCAGTATCCATACTTGAATATAAATGAACATCACCAATAAAAGGGTCCACCCAATTACTGGAACAATCAAACAAAGTATCCAAGCATAAGGATATGCATATAATTCTTTTCCAGGCACATTTAATTTACGTGCAACCATACAAGTGGTTTGTACCCAAAATATCAGTAATAATAAAAATACTGGAAATATAAAAAATAAGGCACCAATACACCAATATCGATAATCTGCATACCAAGCATCTTTTCGATATACTTTCAAAAAATACGCTAAAACAAAAATATACATTCCTTGTGTCAATATCATTAACAAAAGATTGACAAACCAGTTTTCTTTTTTCAATAATCCCATACAATCCTCCTATTTTTGTTGTTCTTTCCACTCATATAATTGGTTTAATGCTTCTAGTGGTGTCATTTCCAATACATTTAAATTTTTCAGTTCTTCTTCTATTTTGGATGAAGTTGGTAACATAAATTCCTCAATTGGTAAAGATTCTTGAATTTTTACTTCTCGTTTTTGTTCTTGATTCTCATATACATTCAAAATTTGATTTGCTCTTTCAATTAGATTATGTGGTAATCCTGCTAAAGAAGCAACATGAATTCCATAACTTTTATCAATACTACCTTCTTTAATTTTATGCAGAAATGTGAGTGTTCCATTCTCTTCATGTGCAGTAACATGGACATTTTTTAAATGTGATAATGTTTGATCTAAATCGGTTAGTTCATGATAGTGAGTAGAAAAGAAAGTTTTGCAACCAATTTTATTATGTATATATTCTATAATGGATTGGGCCAGAGCCATACCATCGAAAGTCGCAGTTCCTCTTCCTAATTCATCAAATAAAATTAAACTATATTCCGTCGCATTTTGGATGGCGTAATTGGCTTCATTCATTTCTACCATGAAAGTAGATTCACCACTCACCAAATCATCGCTCGCACCAATTCTGGTAAAAATAGCATCAAAGACAGGTAATGTTGCCTCCTTAGCGGGAACAAAGCATCCAATTTGTGCCATAATAGCTATGATTGCCATTTGACGCATATAAGTAGATTTCCCGGCCATATTTGGTCCTGTGATAAGTAAAATATTAGTATTAGAATCTAGTATAATATCATTAGATACAAATTCTGTTGATAATACTTTTTCTACAACTGGGTGTCTTCCTTCTATAATGCGGATATTATTTTCCGCATTGATCATTGGTCTTACATAATTATTTTCTTCTGTTACAGTGGCGAATGCTTGTAAAACATCAATTTCACTAATAATCTTCGCGATGGTCTGTAATTTGGGAATATATGATTTAATCTGGTCACGGATTTCTGTAAATAATTCATATTCTAAATCAATAATTTTTTCTTCAGCATTTAATATAAGTGCTTCTTTTTCTTTTAAAATAGGACTAATATAACGTTCACAATTACTCAAAGTCTGTCTTCTTTCATAGCCATACTCTTCTTTGACCATATCGACGTTTCCTTTAGATACTTCAATATAATATCCAAATACGCGATTATATCCTACTTTTAAATTTTTAATACCCGTACGCTCTTTTTCCTCTGCTTCAAATCGGGCAATAAAATCTTTCCCACCCTTACGCAAATCTTTTAGTTCATCTAGTGAAGCAGAATAACCTTCTTTTATTAAATATCCTTCTTTAATGGATAAAGGTGGATTTTCATAAATACTTTTTTCTAATAAATCATACAATGCATCTAATGGTTCAAATGTTTTATAAAATCCAATCTTACTCAGTATGGTTTTGATATCTGGCAATACTTTTAAGGAAGATTTTAATTGTAATAAATCTTTCGCATTGGCATTTCCGAAAGCAATACGTCCACTTAATCTTTCTAAATCATATACTTCAAATAATAATTTACATAAACCATCTTTTAAAATAAATTCTTTCAGTAAAATTTCCACCATATCATATCTACGATTGATTTCTTTTTCATCAATCAGCGGACTTTCAATCATTTGACGTAACATACGAGAACCCATTGCTGTCTTGGTACGATCCAGTAACCAAATTAAAGAATAATTACGTTGTTTCAATCTCAATGTTTCTGTTAATTCTAAATTGCGTTTCGTATGTACATCCATTTTAAGATAATTTTTGTTTTCCATTACGACTGCTTCCATTACATGAGAAAGACTTCTTTTTTGTGTATTTGTAATATAAGTTAAGAGATATTTAATTGTTTCAATATAACGTATATCTTCCAAATGTGCATATACATTGGCATACTCTTTTAAATCTTCTATGGTATCAGTCACAGTCACAGAAATTTTAAATTGATTTTTCAAAATAGAGAGAATATTTTTATCCAATTTGTTTGTAACAATCACTTCAGTAATCCCAATACTAACAACTTGACTCACTAAGGCAGATATATTATGTTCTACCATTGTTACAAATAATTCACCCGTTGTGATATCAGTATAAGCAATTACATAAGCATGATGAAAATCTAAAATACTTCCAATATAATTATTTTCATATTCCTTTAAATACTCATGATCCATCATTGTTCCCTTACTTATAATTTGAATGATATCACGTTTCACAATTCCTTTTACTTTTTTAGGATCTTCTAATTGTTCTACAATTCCTACTTTGTAGCCTTTTTCTATTAATTTTTCAATATATACGTTGGCAGCATGGTGAGGTATTCCACACATAGGAATTTTCTCATCCAATCCCGCGTTTTTTCCTGTTAGAGTTAACTCTAATTCTCTTGAAATATTGATGGCATCTTCAAAAAACATTTCATAGAAATCCCCCAAACGAAAGAAAATAATTACATCTTCATTTTGGGCTTTGATTTCCATATATTGTTTCATTGCTGGAGAGATTTTGCTCATATCTACATCTTTACGCTCCATAAGACCACCTTCATACATATTTTATCAAAAAAAAAGAAAGAAGTCTATTTTAAAACTTTACTTTTCTTTTTACTTATTAAATAATTCATGCGATCATCATAATCAATTGCTTTTTTAGCACATTGTTCTAATGTTGTAAAATTATCTAGTGTTTCATTTGCGCATAGAAATCTACATTCTTCGAGTTGAAGTTGTTCATCTAATATGTTTATAAGATCATCTATGGATTTACCCATTTGTATTGCCGTATCATACTCCACGATCCAAGGTCTTTCTTGTTTACTGCTATCAAATTTACTGCTATCGCATAACTGATTCATATGACTCTCCTTTATAAAAATTTATTCTATCACAATAAAAATATTTTGTCTATCATTGTTTTTTTATGTGATATACGCACAACCCAATAAAAAGTAAACCCATTATAATGCCAATAATTTCTAGATGATTTTGAAGATAAACCTTTATAGAAAATGGAATTTTTTGATTTAATATAATAGGAATAGTAGTAATCATCTTCTCTTTATAATATACTGTTATCTTGCCAAGTTTATCACCTACATGATTTTTAGAAGATACTGTTGTAATGCCATCATAAGTAAGTTGAATATCTTCTTTGTTATAATCATTATTTAAATAATATAAAATATCTTCTGATGCGGTTATGGAAATATGTTTTAAATTAGAATTTTTTGTATTTAAAGTGACAAGGGTATCTTTTTTGTTTACTATTTTTTGATATCCATAATGTTCAAAATAGTATTCATATATTTGAATAGCATCCATGATATGATAATAATTTGTTGTTGTAGGTGCTTTTGCAGTCACCAGTAAATAGGTAATATCTTCATCTTCGTCATAAGCAATACTGGCAAGACATCTTCCAGCATCATATGTAAATCCTGTTTTTGCACCCAATATATAATCTCCATGTAAATGATATCGTTGCATGGTAGATTGTAATGTAGATGAAAAATGCAGTCTTTGATTATTTGTGGTATAACTAGATGATGTAAAAATTTCATAAAACGTTTTGTTTTGAAGTGCTTTCTTTAATAGAATGGCAATGTCATTTACACTAGAGTAATGTTGATTATTATCTAACCCAATAGTATTGGTAAAATGTGTATGTTGCATTCCTAATTTTTGTGCTTCTTCATTCATCCATTTCATAAACGTATTTAGATTCCCAGCCGTGAAAATTGCTAAAGCTTGTGCAGCATCAGCACCACTTGCCAAAAGTGTTCCATATAGTAAATCTTTATACGTTACTGTTTCTCCTCTTTTGAATCCTACTACTGCTGCATTTGCTTCCGCTAATCCTTTGAATACTTCACTTGTTAATGTCACTTGATCATCTAAGTTTTGTATATGTTGAATTGCCACATATGCAGTCATAATTTTGGTTAAACTAGCAACGGAAATTTGTTCATCTTTATTTTTTTCATTGATAATTTTATCTTCATTCAATTGATATAAAACCATATTTTGTGAATAGATATTCAATTCTTCTGCAAAAATAGAAATTGGAAAAAGTAAATATAAAAATAAAATAATAGCAATTGTTTTTTTCATATACTTCACCTACTTCCATTATATAACATTATATACAATCAAGTATACTATAAAGTTATCTTTCTACTTGTATTTTTGATATCTACTAAACATCATTTTTAAACATACAAAAAACTTGCACAAAGCAAGTATTATTATTACATGGTGATACGACAACTTTATAAATGATCAATAGTTAATGTTTCACTCGTTGTTTTGAATTGGTTTTTTTCATATAAGCGTTTAGCTTTGATATTATTACTCCATACATTTACTTCTATTTTATATGCATTCTTTGATACAGCCCACTTTTTAAAATGTTCTATTAAAGATGTAGCAATTCCTTTATTACGATAATGATTGTCAATGTATAGTGCATCTAATTTGGCGATTATGTATTTATATGTATCATCGTTTGGTTTGATTATTCCATATAAATAACCTACAATTTCATTATTTTCTTCGGCAACAATAAGCAATTTATTAGAATCTTCAATATAATTTTCATACATATTAGTGACAATAAAATTTTCATCAATTCCTAAATCATATTGTCTTTCATCTCTTATTAAAAGTGTTAAAAATTTATTTAATATTTTTACATCATCATAATTTGCTTTTCTAATTATCATTTGTATATCTCCTACTAATCAATAGTAATATTGTCTCTAACAATATACGAGGATGTTTTTTAAATTGACAATATATCAATTCCAATCTATACATATTTTAACATAAATTTAAACATTTTAAAACCCGAACTATAAAAGTTCGAGTATCAATCAATCTGGTGCCATAAAGGAAGGAGTATGACAACTTTTTTACAAAATTAAATAGACATTATATTTTTAAAATTCTCCGTTTCAATGTAATTAAAATAAGTTTTTAAATTATTATAAAGTATTCTATTTATATTTATATATTCTTCAAGAAATAGATTTTTCTTATATAATTCGTACACCAAAATACATGATAAATTATGCCTAATATTCATCACTGACAATTTCTCACGAATAGAATCATCATTGTTTTGTATGAAATCCCGATGTAATGCTGTCATTGATTTATTTAACTCAGGCTGTTTATATAAGTCTTTTTGATTTTTTATTTTCATATCAAAGCAAATATCAACTAGTCTTCTACTTTTTATTGTAAGTCTATTTTTTATATCAAATCTAGTATCAAATATTTTTTTATTATTATTTCTATCTTTAAAAAAGGAAATCCATTTTACAATATTATCACTAGTTATATTGTTATAGTGCTCACTATAATGTACAAAAGTGTGTAAATCACTTATTACTTGGTGTCCCAATAGAAGGTTAAATTTAGAAGAATCTAAATATTCATTTAGTAAATTTATTAATTGTGGAAATTCTTCTTCATTATCAACATATACTGATATAAATTTAAAATGCAAACTTTCATTTATTATATCTAAACTTTCAATATCATCATTAAAAAAAATAATAGAAAATGCAAATGGTTTATTTCCATTTTTAATTTTATAATTTTTGGTCCATTCGGTGTCTAAAGAGATACATTTATAATATTTTAGTTCCTCATCCTTTATATTTTTAATTATTTTCATAATGAGCCTCCTATTATATCTCGTATGTGCATATTGATGCTGTCAATATGCAAGTATGTTTTCTAAATTGTCATAACTATTTAGTACTTATTAATTTTTTATTTAAGTTTTCTAATTCTTTTATAGACTTATCATTTTCTAAAATTTTCATTTGCCTGATAGCTGAATTATTAAGTTTTATTAGTCTTTCTCTTTGTGGTATGCCATCGTTAATAAGTTCGGCATTCGTATTTTCTAAATTACATAAAATAAGTAAATGTTTTAAATCCGTATAATCTCGAATATTTCCTTCAATATTAGGATTTTTATCCCGCCATTCTTTTGCAGTCATCCCAAATAAAGCAACATTTAAAACGTCAGCTTCTTCAGCATATACATATTGTTTTTGTTTTTCAGTTATTTTAGGAATAATATTTTCTTTAATTGAATCGGTATGAATATGATAATTAGATTTGGAAAGCATTCTACTAGCTGTCCATTCAACTTTATATTGGTATGCTTCATTCCTTTTTAATCTTTCAAATTCTTGGATAACATACAATTTAAATTCTGGAGATAACCAACTAGCAAATTCTAAAGCTATATCACTACAAGCATACGTTCCACCATTATTGCCTGATTTTGATATTATACCGATTGCATTGGTTTCTTTAATCCATTTTTGAGGTGATATTTTAAATTTATTACTACCTGCTTCATTTTTAAACGTGTCGAATTCGACACCTTTGAAATTTTCATTATTTAATTTTTCCCACAATCCTAAATAAGCAATAACATCTTTATTACGCATCCAGTTTTGAATAGGGTATCTTGGATCATCTTCATCAGCATATCTAGCCAAATCTGTAAGAGAAATATATTCTTTATTTCCTATTCTCATTACATTAATTTTATTGTTATTCACATTAATTTCTGATTTTATTATTTCTTTATTCATATTTTCCCCCCTTAATTACTAAAATCATTTTATCATAAATTATTTAATAATAAAACTCGAACTTATCAAATAATTTAATAAGTTCGAGTTTGGTATCTATCTGGTGTCCTGGGAGAGATTCGAACCCCCGACCGATGCCTTAGAAGGGCATTGCTCTATCCAGCTGAGCTACCAGGACGTATATGTCTTATTTGAAGAACACATACATTATATAATAAAAAATTTTTTTATTCAATAGTTTTAATCACACTTTTATAAATTTCTTGATCCTCGACTTCAAATACAACTTCTCTTACATCGTAATTATCTCCTACTGATAAACTAATTGTATAAATCACTTCTTCTAGTATATTACGATCATTCAAATCATTAAAAATATAGGAATTGAATGTTAAAAATAATGAATCCATTTCTTGTTCAGTTGCCAATAATTTTGTATTGCTATTTAAATAACTCATTAAATTTGTAGTATATAAATTAGAACTTGCTAATTCATCTACAATAATCTTAATTTTTTCTCTATCATCATTTACATATTTGGTAACTGGTACATAATAAGTAGTATCATTATATTTACTAACATAATATACAGTTACTTGATTGACATTATGATAAGTTTGTAAGTCATATTCTTTATTGATACCATAACTCCTATCTAAAGTACTTGGCAAATTCATTCCTGAATGGGGTAATTTGGTTAAAATATCTCCTTCTACATAAATAATGACTTTTTCTACTTCTTCCATACTCGTCAAAGTATAAACAATTGCTTCAATTACTTTTTCTTCATATTCTTTTTTCATTTCTAAAATTTCTTTAGAAAAATCTACTTTGATTAATTTGTCTTCATAATGAATACTCAAAATTCGAGTATCACTTGGAATAATCGCGCGAAATCCATTTGGAACTTTACTTTCCCCTTTACCATTTTGAATTAAAATGTTTAATAAATCTCTCGCTTTTGTTTCTACACTCGATTCAACATCAATTACAACTTTAGTACGAGCTACCATATCATTGACATCTAATAGGTAAATCGTGGACTTATCTACCATTTGATCTACATACTCAATAGTCTTTGGAATATCATCTAATGTGTTTACCTGATTGTTTGGAATCAAATACAAAAGAAGCAAAGCAAATAAAACTGCAGAAGACAAAATCATTCTTTTTTGAAAAATACGTTTTAGCATGAATCCACCTCTAATGAATAGTATGAAAAAAATCGCAATTTCATGCGATTTTTTAAAATGTTAATTCTCCAAGTTTTAAAAGTTCGACAACAGCGCTCGCTCTACCTTTAACTCCTAACTTTTGCATTGCATTTGATATGTGATTTCTTACAGTCTTTTCACTAATCCCTAACTTTTCAGCAATCTCCGCAGTTGTTTGGTTGACAATTAATAATTCGAAAACTTCTTTTTCTCTTTTCGTTAGGATACTTTTATTCATACTTTCCCTCACTTCCTAAGTTGGGTGGTTTTATGTTGACTCATATTATTTTATGTAACTATTCTTCTTACGTGAAGTTATTTGCCTAAAAAGAAAAGAATAGATTTTTCTATCCTTTAAACTGTACGGTAATATACATTTTTTTATCAAAGTCACTTTGGATGCTTCTCATAATGTTATTGGCAACTGTCGTATCATGTTTATTACTATCTACCACGACTTTAATTTGATCACCATCTATCTTTATAAATGTTTTCAGTTGAAATTCTTCCTGCAGTTTTTTTTCTAATTTTGTTTCTTCACCTTTATTAATATTCAATGTTTTCATTTTTTCAAAAGCATTATTTTTTTCATCAACCGATGTTTCAGTATTTGTTAATACCTCTTTTAAAGCATCTAATTCTTTCATCAATTCTTCATCAGCGGCAACACGAAGTGCCGTAATGAGCTCACTTTCTTCTATTGATACGGTAGGCTCTGTATCAGAATCGGTTTTATTATTTGTATCTATATAATTTCCGTTACCTGTTAACAGTAATTCTGATGGCATTGTAATATAATATACACTAAGTACTAATATCAAACTAAACAAAGTTAAAAACCACAAATTTTTCTTATTAATCATATATTCCCTCCTAGTACTATCTATTTCACTATATGATGTTGTCCAAAAAATATTCCACAAAAAAAGAGAAACTTCTCTTTAATACATTTTTACAATTTGTAGTTTCTCTTTGTCATGAACTAAAACGAGAGTAACATGTGTTGGATAACCTAAATCTTCTTTATAAGTGACATATAATTCTACCATGTATGCTTCATCATCTGTTATCGTATCAGATTCATATTCCGTTGTTTTTATTTCTGTAACCTCTACATTACTTACGGTTGGTAAACTCTGTTTTCTCGTTCCATAGATATTATTTTCTACATAAGCATATATACCTGCTTTCGCAGAAGCAACAAAATCAGTTTGATAGGTCTCATACACAAATTGAGTACCACCTACATCATTTTTATTGATTGCTTGGTTTAATGAATAAAAATCTGCAACAAACATCTGACTCATCAAAGAGGCATAATTTTTCTCATCTACTTCTGTTTGTTCTAATTCAGTGCGCAATTGTTTGAATAGAGATTTGACATATGCTGAATCATTTTCATCAATAGTATAATTATAATTTTCAATCTTGTCTAAAATTTTGACTTGGGAAGCATCACCTGATTTTAAACTACGATAAATATCAAATAAGCAGAATAGTAAAACTATGAAACAACATACAATCAGTATTATAATAATTGGCCATGGTTTGATTCTTCTTTTTTTCATATTATTTTACTCCTGTCCTAATAGTTCTTTTGCTTCTTTGGTTTTTCTGATTAAATCATATACGATAATCGAATCCGATACGGAAATGGCTTGTTCTGCAAATGTAGTATATTTTTGAATATAATCAATACTTACTGTATCGTCTGCATTTAATAGTTTAATATCGTCAGTACTTTGGTTGTAATACATTTTATCAGTTAACCAGTTCCCATCTGGAAAAACAACCACGTTTTCGTCTACACTAAAAATATCTTTCCCCAATGCATATGGACTAGAAAATCCCATCATATTACCTAAGGTTGGAAGTACGTTATACATTCCAGTCACTTTTGTTACCTCTCCTTGAACCTTTTTGTTTTTCGTCCATATAATGAGTGGTACTTTACGATTCAATTCATATGTGTAATAGTCTACATCAATATAGGCTGGATCATCTTTATCTAATACACTATCAGTCTCAGGTACATAGTTATAGAAACGTTTATATTCAGATGGTTTTAATTTTGCATCATGATCACCATAAATCAAAACTACTGTATTTTCTAATAAACCAGCCTCATCCATATCTTCCATAAATTGACCAATTGCCTCGTCGGCATAATGTGCTGATTTAAAATAATTACCAAGTTTCGTACCCTCCATATATGGAGCTACTACCTCTTCCATTTCACCTGTTTCTTCATTCAATACTTGATATTTGTAATTTACTTCGTAATCACTATGTCCTTCCATTTTAAATGGTGTATGATTGGTTAACATAATCAATACTCCATAAAAATTTTTATATTGTTCACTAATTTCCTTAATTTTTGGAACAGCTTGGCGGAAGAAGGATTTATCTGATAAGCCTAATCCAATCGTTTCATCGATTTCAAAATCATTTTTATAATTATAATATTTATCATATCCTAGACTTTTATGTGCAGCCAATCGATTCCAAAATGATCCATTGTTTCCATGCATACTAAATGTATAATAACCTTGTTCTTTTAAAAGTTTAGGTATTGTGACATATTCTCTATCAAAATAACTGACAAACACAGTTCCACTCGTCGCAGGCATTAAGGAAGTATTGAAAGTAAACTCACTATCACTACTCGTTCCTACACTTTCTTGTGCATAAAAATTAGAAAAATATAATCCTTCGCTTGCTAAACGTTTTAAATTAGGTACTACTGGAATTCCATTGAATTCTGTATCCAAAAGAAATTGTTGAATGCTTTCCGCATGAATTGCAATCACATTCATTCCTTTTAATATATTGGTATATTCATTCTCTGGTTGCGTGTTGTCGACACTATCATAGTATTCTCGAAACATTTTAGCATGTTCATCATATCCAAATAATGGATTAATCTTTGCTTGTAAAGTAGCAACTAAATCATTGATTTGATATGTATAGGTTCCAAAGCACATAACCACATATTCACGATTCCATTGTTTTCCTAATCTACTAATATCTGTTGATGTTAATGTAGATATAAATAATCCAACAAAAATAAGACTTGCAACGAGTGTATTCAAAGCTCTTACTTTTCCTGTTTCTATTTTAGCTACATAATCATAATATCCTTTTTTCTTTAATTTAGTATGCACAAAAATTAAAGCAATAATCTGCCATATATAGCAAAAATCTTTTAACTCAATGACATTTTCGACAACTGCATCTGTCACACCAACTAATTGTAGTGATGTTTCTAATAGTGAAAATGAAACAAAAGATAAAAAATTAGTATAATAAACAGAATTAATCAAACAAATCAAAGTTAAAATAATTGCCCATGTAATATAATAGCGAAATTGATTTTTTGGCTTTATAAAATAACCAAAAGCAGTAATGACTAAGACCACTGCTAAATCAGCAATAATAGGTCTTATTTCAAAATAATTTTTGACTGTAAAAAAACGTAATATACTTGCATTAATTACAGATGTAATGACGAATGTCATAACTAATATATTTGTTTTAAAATATTGTTTCGCAAATGCTACTATTTTTTTAATAGAATCAATCATTGTTTCCAGTTTCATTTTCTCACCTTCATATAAATGAGTATATCATATTTTCATTCTGTTTTCAATGAATTACTCTTTACAATGTAAAGAAAAAAGCAACCTAAGTTGCCATATGAGAATCTGTATTTAAACTTACAATGGTTTTGTTTTATTGGATACTTATCTGAAATTTGTTCAAATGATTCTAGTTTTTGATAAGAAAAAATATTAGTAGATTGGATGCGTAAACACTAATTACATTTATTTTATCTTATCAACTAAGTGTAACATAATTTCTTTAAACTCATTTCCACGATCTTCAAAGCACTTATATTGATCCCAGGAAGCACAAGCTGGTGACAGCAAAATGATTTCTCCTTCTTCGGATTCTTGATAAGATTGAATAGCGGCTTCTTTTAATGTATTGAATACTTCACAATCGATATGATGTTCCTCACAGAATGTTTTTATTTTATCTTTTGTTTCTCCAAAACAATATACTTTTTTGACATGATGCATATATGGATATAATTCATCAAAATCTTGGTTACGATCTAATCCCCCCAATAATAAACGAATTGGTTTAGTAAATGATTTTAAAGCTGTGATGGTTGCAACATTATTGGTAGATTTAGAGTCATTGTATACGTCTCTATCATGGATTGTTGCAACATATTCAATACGATGTTCTACACCTTTAAATGTTTTTAAAATCTCTTTTATGATAGAATCTTCTACTTTTAATATTTTGGCAACTAATATAGCCGCCATTATATTTTCATAGTTATGGGAACCTTTTATGCAGATCTCATCTACATCTATAAACTTTTGATTATCATAATAAATTACACCATTTTCTAAATAACATAACTGTTTTGAGGTGCTAGAAAAATAAACTTTATTACTTTCAATTTCTTTCGTCGCATCCATTACTTCTTCATTATCAAAATTGATAATGGCATAATCTTCTTTGGTATGATGATTGAAAATTCTTTTTTTCATCTCAACATAACGTTCATGGGAATCATGAAAATCGGTATGCGTATCACTAATATTGGTTAAAACACTAATATTTGTTTTAAAATCATACATATCACATAATTGATGATCAGATATTTCAATTACCATAATATCTCCATTTTGAATTTGCGATACCATACCAGATACTGGATAACCGATATTTCCACATAAATGGACATGGTTCATTGCTTTTTTCAAAATTTCATAAATTAATGTGACGGTTGTTGTTTTTCCGTTTGATCCAGTTACACCAATAATGGTAACATCATTTGGTAAATAAGAATAAGCTACTTCCAATTCATTGACGACGGGAATTCCTAAATTTTTAGCTTTCACAACACAAGGATGCGTATATTTAATTCCTGGATTTTTAACAACAACATCGAAACTATCATCTAATAATTCTTCTTGGTTTTCTGTAATTATAACAGGAATACCTAATTTTTCTAATTCTTTTACTTGTGTTTCCTCTTGTGGTTTACCGTCTGTTACAATAATTTCATTATGGTAATTGGACAAAAATTTTGCAACTTCATATCCACTTCTGGCCATTCCTAATATTAAAATTTTTTTATTTTGATACATAATTTCACTCCTTATATTTATATTTATTATAACATTATTCTAATCTCTATGAAAATAATATTTTTTATAAAAAAAGAACACTAATTGTGTTCTTACATCATTTATTGTATTTTTTGATTATTACTAATCAATATTTTATTCTTATATTTGTGAATATAAGAATCTATATATTTTTAAAATTATGAATTCAGTGATACTAAGGTAATTTGGGCTTTTCCATTTCCAGATTGTTGTCCATTTTGCATTTCCGGTGAATATGCAATATCATTTAATATGATTGGTGGTACTCCACCTATATAGCCAGTACCCCCATAACCAGCGCTTCCGTTAGCAACTCCAGCAGTTCCACCTGCCCAGCCGCCGCCTCCGCCACCTTGACTCAAACCAGGATTTGTTCCGGAAGCACCTTGTCCAAAGGCAGATGTACTACTAGATGTTCCGCCTCCAGCACTTCCGCTATTTATCCATTTATTGCTATAACCTGCTCCACCTCCGCCACCTCCGGCAACGATTAACACTTCATCTTGATGGTCTTTATAGGCAGATAATACTCCTAAATTCGTTATAGCAATATGGGTTGCGCCACCGCCTCCACCTGCTAAGTTACCTGTTCCACCACTTGTTACACCATTTCCGCCACCATTATAGCCGCCTTTTCCTGTAGTTCCACGACCAATAGAGCCCTGTCCTCCAACTACAATATATAATAGTGGATTTTGATCCCTTTTAAATTTTTTATAACCTACTGAATAACCACCTTTTGCGGATGGTGCTCCTTGTGCTCCCCATACTTCTAATTGATAGGTCCCATCACATGGTATGGCAAATGCCTGTACATTTTCTCCATTATATTCAAATTCCCATTTTGTTCCTATTTCATATTCACAAGTTGTGGATCCACCAGATTCTCCACTTGAGCCTCCTTGATGAAATTTCGCAATTACTCCTGTAATTGTTCCATCTGCTATTTGACTAATATCTGTTTTTCCTATGATTGTTTCAATATCATTTATTTTGATATTAATTTGATTTACTTGTGTTAGTAAGTCTTCTACGATTGTACTTAATTGTAAGGCCATTACAGTATCTTTTTTCATTGTATCTAAGATTGTTTTTTTATTTTGTAGATTATTTAATATTCCCACTAGTAATACTAAAAACAGCAATAACATCGTATACAATATAGCACTCGTTGCAAATCCCTTTTTCTTCATATTCCATTCTCCATTCTACTTCATCAAAAAAAGAGGGGTAAAATTTACCCCCCCCCCGTTTACAAATAGCATACTTAATTATATACTACTTACAAACTATTTTATGATTTTATTTGACATTTCAATTATAACAAAAAAGAATCTTGTTTTCAAGACTCTGATTTATCTTATATTATTCGGCTATTGATACTAATGTGATTTGGGCTTTTCCATTTCCAGATTGTTTTCCATTTTCCATTCCAGTAGTATCTGGTATTAATAAAGTTTCATTGAGGTAACCGGAACCTCCACCGCCTCCTGAATATTGACCATTAGGGCTTTTGGCACCGCCTCCACCACACCAGCCGCCGCCTCCGCCACCACCGTTGGTGTCACCATTACCACCAGTACCTATTTGACTACATGTTGTGCTACCACCTTTACCACTATAGCCACCATTTTTATCTCCATTATCTACACCATTACCTCCAGTTGTTCCGCCTCCAAGGCCTCCAGTTCCACATCCAGACCCATATTGTCCAGAGCCTCCGCCGCCTCCAGCAACAATCACAACATCTTCACGATTATTATTATAATTGGATAAGATTCCTAAATTAGAATTGACAGCAATATGTGTAGCTCCGCCACCACCATGGTAACCATAACCATCAGTTTTAGCAGTTCCGCCTCCATTATAACTAGTTCTACTACCAACTACTACATATAAAAGCATATTTGCTTTTAAGTTTATTTGACCATATGCATATCCACCAGTACCACCACCGGTACCCCCATAACCAGCACTTCCGCCACCTTGTGCTCCCCATACTTCTAATTTATAGGTTCCATTACATGGTACTGTAAATTCTTCTACATTGCCTGTATATGCAAATTCTTTTACTACATCTCCTGCTTGATATTCACAAAATGCTGTTTTTTCTATTGTAAAATCTTTAGAATTCGTTTTTCCGTATTTATCTTTTACCCATGCAGTATACTCTCCTGCTTTTTCTGCTTCCCATTCTTTTGTTGTGGATTTTGTTTCTTCTATTTCTTCCCATGTAGTTCCTTCTTCACTTCTATTTGTTACTGCATATCCTATTACTCCTACATTATCTGTTAAGGTAATTGTTGCCTTTTTACCTTCTACACTCACACTTACTTCTGGTGCCTCTGCATCACATTCTCCTTTGTTTATTTCTAGTTTCGTTTGTTCTCCTTGTGCACAGTACTTCCCATCACTTACATTTACTGCTTCTAATTCGCCTTCACTATTTTTGATTATGATTCCATATTCAAATGGATTATTTTTTAATTCCAAATTCTTTACTTCGATTCCTTTTTCGGGTATATCTTGTAAATCATTTTCTAATAAATAATAATCTAAAGAGGTAAATGCTCCTAATACACTATCTTTAAATGCTTCTTTTCTTGTTTTCTCTATTACATTCATTATCATTGGTACTGTAATAAGTGCGATTACAGATAATACCACAATTACTGCCAATAATTCTATCAATGCAAATCCTTTTTTCTTCATATTTTTCATTAGAACCACTCCTACTCCTATTTTGATACTTTTTCTATTCTTTTATTCTTATATACACTATCAGTGTACTATATTTTATTTCTTTTTTCAAGACAATAAAAAAAGGGGTATACCCCCCCCCCGTTTACAAATAGCATACTTGAAATTCTATGCTTATCGCAAACTATTCTATGATTTATTTGACATTTCAATTATAACAAAAACCATTCTTTTTGACAAGTTTTATGTTTACAACTATTTTGAAATAAAAAGTCAAACACTACTTGTGTTCTTGTACCATCTCTTCCATTTTTTCTAAGGCTTCCCCTTTTAATAATTTACACTTTTTATAATTGTTGATATCTTGTTTCATAGCATCACTCATTCCTTTACAACTGCCAAAACCACAAACACCACAATTATATCCAGGTAAATATTTAATATAATCTTCTTTTTCTGTTTTTCCGTAAATAGTGACCAATATTATACTTAAAATTAAGGCTAATACTGTCATAATGATAATTCCAATCATTCTTTTTCCCTACACTTTCCACATAAATTACATCCCCTACATTTATTATGAGATGCTAAAAATAAATAAAGTATGATAAGACATATCACAACAATAATACCTATCATATGCCTATATACCTCGCAAATAAAAGTGCCATAATGGATGCTGTAATGAGAGCAATTGGATAGCCTCTAAAACAAGATGGAACCTCCCTACGGCTTAAATTTTCACGGATTGTGGAAAAAATATAAATAACAAAAGTAAATCCTAAACTAGAACCAATACTATATACTAACATTTCCAAAAAAGAATATTTATTGGAAATATTTAAAAGTAATATTCCTAATACTGCACAGTTTGTTGTAATCAAAGGAAGATAAATTCCTAAACTCTTATATAATTTGGGGTTTTGTTTTTTGATAAGCATTTCTAAAGACTGTACCATACAAGCTACAACAAGCACAAAAGATAATGTCTTTAAATATTCAGTATTTGTTGGAACTAAAATATAGTAATATAAAAAGTAAGTTAAAATTGCAGATATGGTGACAACTAATGTTACAGCAATCCCCATTCCAACTGCACTTTTTTCTTTACTAGAAGTTCCTACAAAGGGACAAATACCTAAAAATTTAGTTAGAACAATATTTTCAGTTAAAAAACTCATGATAAACAAACTAATTAGATTCATGTTTTCCCCCTTTTCTAACAGCATTAAAAATTGCCATCAAAATTCCTAATACAAGAAAAGCCCCTGCTGGAGAAATTAAAATTTGCATCGGAATAAAGTTATTTTCTGGAAATATACGATATATTGCACGATATCCTGTCAATGTGCTAATAGAATCCATCAATGTAATCGTATTGTTTCCAAATACTTCACGAATGCTTGCAACAACCATAAGAGCAAGTGTATATCCAATACCAATTCCTACTCCATCTAAAGTACTTTTCCATACATTCTGTTTAGAAGCAACTGCTAAAGCACGTCCTAAAATAATACAATTTACTACAATTAATGGTAAATAAATTCCAAATACATCATAAATATCTTTCGCATAGTATTGTAATAATAATTCTAATATCGTAACTAGGGTCGCAATTATAATAATGTATACTGGTGTTTTTACACTAGTTGGTATTAACTTATGAATGAGAGAAACAATAAAATTAGATAAAACTAATACAATGGTTACACAAATTCCCATAACATAAGCATTTTCAAATTTTGTCGTAATCGCTAGTGTTGAACAAAGCCCTAATAATAAAACAAAGACTGGATTTTCATGAATGATTCCATTTTTAATTGTCTTCATAGGTTCATCTCCTTTTTGGTGGAATACCCCATATTGTTTCAATTGGTATTTCATTTTTCTGGTGAAAATTCAAAAAGCTATCTAAATAATCGGTCCAATCATGTTGATTGATTTTCGCATATCCTAATTCTGTAAGATGATCATACAGGCATTGATTATGTTCTTTTAAATATTTACCAGGCCACTCTAAAAATATGGGATTTAATGTTTCATTTTGGCGAGGTACAAATTGTATGTAGGTTGGATCAATTAAAATATAATGAATTTGCTCACGAATTTGATATGTTGCCATAAGTGCTACATGCTCATAACTTCCAAGCAGTTGTTTTGTGTTGACATATTCGACAGCTATGTTATTTTGTTTTAATTGCTCTGCAATTTGATAACTTGCAACTTTACACATTCCTTCCAAAGAACTGCTATGTTCTTTTAATATGTGCATTTGTTCTTTGACAATATGGTCAATCAAACTTATCATTTGATGTTCATTCATAGTTGTTTGATGAATATGTAATAAATTATAGTAAAAATTGTCTAGTCCCATTTAGGCACCTACCCATGTCATAACCAAATATAAAATAGTTGTACAAATAAATGTTGTAATGGTGAGTGCAAGCACTCCTTGCAATTTTTTATTTTTCATAATCTTCCTCGTATTCTTGTAATGTATTCATTGCCAATTTTTTTAGTGCAGTAGATGATATGGTAGCTCCACTTACGGTATCTAATTCTGGTAAATGATTTTGTTCTTGAATTAATTTTTCAATATAATTTTGATTTTCAACCAATCCATAGTAATTTGGAGTTTCATTATGATCAATGACTTCTATTTTGGTAATGTTTCCTTTTTGAATGGTTACCTCACAAGTAATTGGTCCCCCATTTCCTTTTTGAGAAACCGTATAAATGACTTGATTTTCTACTTCCTTATGATCTATCATTTCAAAATTAGGATCTTTTGACTCACCATTATTTTCGTACTTTCTACCTGCTTGATAAGATACAAAGCCCATAATGGCCAAAATCATGACAATCATTACCAATCGTTTGTCTTTTTGTTTACATTGTAAACCTAGCTTTTCAATAATAAATACTAACATATTCATCGTTAAAATACTTGTTAATACACCTTCCGGATAAGAGGTAAAATAACGGAATACTACAGTTAAAATTCCTAAGAAAATACCATCTAAAATTTGGGCATTTTTGGTAACTGGCGATGTAACAGGATCCGTTGCCATAAAAATAGCTCCAAAGAAAAGACCTCCACTTAAAATTTGAAATGTTGGATACCACAAGCTAAGTCCATTCATCCAACCAATCATCATCGTTAACAAAAAAACGGTTCCAATATAGAAAACAGGAATTCTCCATTTGATAACTTTTTTCCATGTGAGATAGAAAAATGCAAGTAAACAAAGTAAGGCACTTGTTTCCCCTACGGCACCGGGAATCATTCCTATAAAGAAATCCCATAAATTACCATAAGGCGCAACTAAAGTTTCATAAGTTCCAATTCCTTCTATGGTTGCAACATTAGATAAAGGTGTTGCTTGACTAATGGTATCTAACTCATAAGCGTTCAAATATCCACCTTTACTTGCAATGACCGTTGCATATGTTGTAATAACAAATAAACGTCCAATTAAAGCCGGATTAAAAATATTATTACCAAATCCACCATAGACCAGTTTTCCAATAATTGTAGCAGTCAAAGCTCCAAAAATCAAAATGGAAATTGGCGTATGGATAGGAAGAATGAGTCCTAAAAAAAGACCTGGTAAAATCGCATAAGAATGCATCATATACTCTTTTAATTCTTGATTTTTCTTTTTTAAAAAGAAACGAGCAGCACATAACTCTGTTAAACTTGTCACAATTGGTCCAATGAGAATAAAAAGTATTGGATAAAACAAGCCAAAGATATCTACTAACTTATGTTGATATGGAACAATCCCATTTTTATAAAAGCTAAATAAGATGATAGGTAAAAGAGCAATCAAAACATGTTGCATCATCGTAGACGTTTTATTTTGACTCAATTGAAATGGTCCAATGGGTTTATGATATTCTTTCATTTTATTCTCCCTTTCTTAGTGTTTCTTTTGCTTTTTTGACATATTCTCTTACCTTTATTTTAGCAGGACATATATAAGAACATAAACCGCATTCACAACAGCGATTTACATGCAAGCTTTTTAAACTCTCTTTTTCCTTATATGCATCTTTAATGAGTACTGGTTCAATATGCGCAGGACACACCTCTACACATTTTCCACAACGCATGCATGTGTTTTCTTGTTCTAATGCTTGTTCTTTTAAAACGACAATCGCATTCATATCGGCAGTTACAATCACTTCATCACTTGGCAGAGCAACTCCCATCATCGGTCCTCCAGCAATACAAATGATATCTTTATTACGCTTCATACCACCAATTGATTCTATTATTTCATGAACCGGTGTTCCTATTTTGACAAGTACATTGGTAGGATGTTTAATCATATCGCCAGTAATAGTAACCACACGTTCTAATAAAGGTGTTTTATTCTTTAAGGCTTCATAAATGGCATAAATGGTAGATAGATTATTTACTACTACCCCTACTTCGATTGGAAGATTTTGATAGGTCTTACCTGTTACTGTTTCAATCAGTAATCTTTCCCACCCCATTGGATAACGATTTGGTACTGTTTTGATTTCCATTCTCACATAAGTTCCAATTCTTTTTTGAATGGCATGAATCAGTTTTGTATTATTTTTCTTTATCGCAATAATTGCATGTTCTATTTTATATATTTCTAATATTGCATCAATTGTTTCTAATATTTCTTCTACTTTTTGTATTCCCAATGCATAATCTGCTGTAATATAAGGTTCACATTCTACGGCATTTATAATTAAAGTCTTGATAGGCTGCTCTGTTTGATATTTTATATAGGTTGGAAAACCTGCACCACCCATTCCAATAATACCTGCAGATTTTAAAGTTGCAATAAAGTCTGCTTTCGAATAAGAAGATAATTGTTCTATCGTATCATTCTTTTCTTCTACTCTTTCTTTGAAATCGTTTTCAATGAGAATGGATTTGACCATAACACCATTATGGTGTAATTTTTCTTCAAAACCAATCACAGTTCCACTGATAGAAGAATGAAGTGGTATGGAAAAGTTACCTTTGCTTCTTGCAACTACTTCTCCTTTACACACATAGTCATCTTTTTTTACAAGTACTGTTATATCCGTATCATTTCCTACAATAAGAGGAATATAAATATATTTTGGTTTATTATAAATAGTAAATGAATCTTTGGATAATTCTTTATGTGCACTTATTTTTATACCTTTCATGCTATCACCCTATTCTTAAATTATTATACATGTTTTTTTGAGGGAAAAAAAGCATAATGCATTTTCTTGACAAAATTCGCCTTTAACTTGCTAAAGCATCTCCAATCATATCAGCGATATCCATAATAGTATCAATGAGATAATAACTCTTATCTTTCCAATAATGATTTTTGGTACTTCCCACTTCTATTTTTAGCATAAACCCATCTTTACAAGATTCTACATAACATGGTACATGAAATCGTTGGTAACGTTTTTGCAATAATGATAAATCATAGTCGGAATGAAATACATATAGATAAATGGTTCCATTTGTAATATAAATACTATCTGGAATAAATGTTTTAAAATGCGTTTCTAATGCATAGATATCCGCAACTACAAAGTGTTTGGTTTTCTTTTTAAACTGTTTTCTCATCTTACGAAACGAAAAATATGGATTTTTGTGAAAAAATTTTTTACCCTTACCATGACTTCCTTCACTTAAAATATCACAAGATAAAATGGAATCGTTCTTTTGTAAAATTTGAATCATATCATTTGTTGGGCAAATGGCAAGACCATCACCTGTTTCTTTTTTTAAATAAACATTAATTGTTTGCTCTACTGTTTTCATAGTTCACCTACAATATTTCTAACTACATATTCTGCCAATAAGATTCCTGCAATTGCTGGTACAAAGGCACTAGAAGCAATGATCTCTTGATGCGGAATTGGTTGTTCGATACTAGATACAACTATGATTTTTTCTTTAATTTTTTCATCTCTGACCATTTTACGTAAATGTTTTGCAAGTGGATCATAACTTGTTTTTTGTAACTCCATAACGGATACTTTAGAAGGATCTAATTTGTTTCCCATTCCCATACTCGCAATCAAAGGAATATGATATGATACACTCAAGCGAATCAATTCTTCTTTGGTTTTTAAAGTATCACAAGCATCTACAATAAAATCGACATCTCTATCTATTATTTCTTCTATATTTTCTTTTGTCAAAAACATATTTTTGACTATCACATTACAATTTGGATTGATATCATGAATTCTTTCTTTCCAAGATTCAGCTTTATTTTTTCCAATGGTACTATGGAGTGCAACCAATTGCCGATTGATATTGGTTATTTCAATGGTATCATAATCGACTAATATGAAAGTTCCAATACCAGAACGCGCCAATGTTTCAACTGCATAACCTCCAACACCACCAAGACCAACTATGACAACAGTGGACTGCTTCAATTTTGCAATGGCATCTTTTCCCATCAATAATTGTAATCGCTCTAATGATTCCATATCGTTCACCAACTTCATTATACAACAAATAAAAACAAAAAAGAAGAGAGGCCCCTTCTTATATTTTATTACACATACCATTTTTTAAATATTGCGCGTATTTTCTTTATTTTTGCTTTTGGTATCCTGGATCTTTAAAATCCGTTTGTTCTAGTAACTTCGATAATAATTGAAATGAAGTATCTAAGCGAAAACTTTTCAGTTTAGAAACCGCTATCATATCCTTTCTTCTGTCGCATAATTTCTGATAGAAATCTTTCCCTCTCATACTCATAAATCTTTGGGATAATTTTGTCTTTGCAAATACTTCAGTTTCGTGCAATACAGTTGCGTTTTTAATCATAATTTTGCATTGACCAAGTACCTGCTCCATCACAGGACCAATGGAAGAATAATGTCCAAGGCATCGATTTTCTTTCTGATACATTTGAAAACGATAGATAAAGTCATTCACACAATAAAATAATTCTAAAATACGATCACTTTGGTATACACCAAAGACAAATCCAATGTCTCCATTTTGTTGTCCAAAATTTGCTTGTTTAATATAACCTTCAAACCAACCATCTTCTTCTATTAATATTTGTCCATTGAAAACATAGGAATATTGATTGGTTACAAAATTATGATTCCAATATCCTTGAATCTCTTTTACTTCCATAGTTTAACTCCCATTCAGATATTAAATTGCTTTTTATCATATCACGAATCATCATAAAAAGCAAATCTATTCTATCACAATCAAGCGATCAATGCGAGATAAATACGAAGTATCTTCTAATCGGTTCAAAGTGACCTTTAATTCGGTACCAGAAGCATGAATAATAGAATCATTTCCAATATAAATAGTGACATGTCCAGGCATATATAAAAGAGATGGTATCGCCTTTTTTATCTCATTTACTTTTTCAATTTCGGTTTTATCTTCTAATAATAAAATTTCTCCTATACTATTTTTTTGATCAGATGTATTTCTTGGAAAAATAAATCCAAAAGTCTTGTACACATTTAAAACATAACTAGAACAATCAATCCCATCATCCATTCCACCCCAACGATATTGAAAATCTTCATATTTCAATGCTTGAATAATGACTTGATTTTTGGTATATGGTAAATATCCAATATGTGCTTCATTTCTTTTTAATGTAATTGTTGTTGTTTCTAAATATCCATTTTTTCCTTTGCTTGGAAACGCAAATTCGTATTCATCTTCCAATACACCTAAATAGGGTAATTTGACACCCATATCAAGCTGAGTGTTTTGAATTTCTATCCTGGGATTTGTAATAATACCAAAAGAAGAAGGATTTGCAAAATACGTATACAGTTCGTCCTCTGCATAAGCAACATCTTTTTTTTCTACCCATCCTGCATAAATTTCCGTTACCACAAAGACCCACTTTTGATCTAAACTTTCATGCAAAATCAAAAGGGGTGTTGCGACTGTCACTTCCGCTTCCTGTAGAACATCAAAATTGAATACCCCTCTTTTTTCAAAAAAATGTGTATATGTTGGGAAAGATTTTAAATTGGTACGATTCACAACAATTCCTTTTTGCAAGGTAAGTTCATCATGTATTTGCTCCAAATTGCGATTTTGTAACATACTCTCAACCATTTCTTGTGTTACTTCTTTATCACCATCATATTTTGGTAATTTTGGAGGAACATATTTATTTATCATATGGAGTAAATCTTGTTTGGTATATATATAATTTAAATCATAAAAAGCATCGGTTTTAGTACGAATTTTTTGATTATATTCTTTTATCTTTTCTTCCGTTAATACAACATCATTGTTGTCTAAAAGAAATGCTTTTGCATGTTCTGGAACAACTTCTATATATTCCTCTTTGAATGGCTCTTTTAGTACTTCTTTATTTTCTATTTTTCTTTCATATAACAAAAAACAACTGACTACAAAAAATAAAATGAACAAAATTTTTTTCATAATCTCACCTATTTTATTATAAAATAAATTCTAAAAATTTTTTGAATACATCAGTAGACAAAATCTGCGTTATTTATCCTATGTATAAAACCCATCATTCTATACAAACTAGTAATGAAACAAGAGGTTACAATATGAAATCATGGTTAAAAAGATATGGATACTATATTCTTGCTTTGATATCAATCATCATACTCGATGTTGCATTGATTCAACTTTTCATTTGGAAAAAAGAACAAATGAAACTTGAACAGTTAAAGCAGGAACTAGAGAAAACCAAACAAGAAGAAATGGAAGAAACATCTCCTCTTTTTAATCCACCAAAAGATTTAAATGATTCCTCATGGAACTATGTTGATATTCCTTTTTTACAAATCGATTTTACTGACTTACTCATCCAAAATAGGGATACAGTTGGTTGGATACAAATTGATGGCACCAATGTTGATTATCCAATTGTTCAATCCAAAAGCAATGAATACTATTTAACCCATGCATTTGATCATAGTTATACCAAAGCTGGATGGATCTTTTCGGACTATCGAAACAATCTGAGTCACATGAATCCCAATACTGTAATCTATGGACATGGCAGAAGAGACAATTCTATGTTTGGAAGCCTTAGATTTCTCTTAGATGAAAGTTGGTATCAAAATGGAAATCAACCAATTATCAAAATCTCAACATCAAAAGCAAATTATTTATTTCAAATCTTCAGTATTTATACCATTGTGGAAGAAGGATACTATATTACAACACATTTCAAAGGAAATGAATTTCAAACATTTATTGATACTATTTTAAGTCGAAGCCAAATGAATTTCCATACTAGTGTAGATACAAATGATAAAATACTAACACTATCTACTTGTTTGGATAATGATGAATGGCGCGTCGTCGTTCACGCGAAACTTCTAAAAAAAGAAACTCGTTAAAGTTTCTTTTATCTTTGAACTACCAATTTTTTCATACTATAACCAAATGAAATGATTCCAAATAATATCATTACGATATATCCAGTCAATGGATCACTTGTATTAGGGTTTTCTGGTACTGTAAATAAACTATTAATTTCTTGAATTGTGAATTCTTGTCCCTCCACTAATACTTGTTCTACACCATTCATTTCTAAGATTGCATTGGTAGAATCTTTTGGAACCCAAAGGGTTGGTTTATCGCTTGTTTCAGTTGTATTGACCACATTTGCATCATCACTAATGGTAAGATGTGCAGATGATTCTACAGCTACACCTTGACCTAACTCAATTCCGCCAAAACCATTTCCAGAAACATCAATCGTTCCTACAAATGTAACATGTCCACCATTTACAAGTAAGCCACCATTACCATTTGTTAATTTAATGTCTTTAATGGTTGCAGTTGTTTTATACACTTGTAAGACATAGATTCCACCCCAAACGGTATTATCTGAGCTTCCTTCACCATAAGTACCAACATACTTCATCGTATGTCCAGCACCATCAATAGTAACTGGTCTTAAAACATTGATTTTTTCAGTTGTTTCAATATCATTTCCTAATACAATAGTTGTAATTCCTTCATCATCTAAAGCTTGTTTTAATTCGGTTTGATCATGGACAGTTGTAGAAGATGCTGCACTTACATTAAAAACAGGAATAAGTGCCATCAAAAGCAATAAAACACCAAACGTTCCTTTATGTTTTCTCAACATAATTTTACTCTCCTTTCCATTTATAGTGTGAGCAAGAATACATAAAATATGCTTTTTTGTCGAATAGTTGTCAATATTCTGTATAATAAATGGAAATTTCTACATACTAAAAATAGAAAAGTTTATTTTTTTCCTATAAATGCTCTAATCCTTTTTGAAAATTCACCATAGATTATAGTGAAGTATCTTGATGGAAAGAAGGTATCTTATGGAAAATATATCTTTAGGGCAAATCGTAACTATACTCTCCTTTTTGAGTGTTTTGATTGGCGTGATTACAAGTGTTATTACTTTTTTTAAATTGTTTATTACGAAATTATTAAAACCAATCAATCAAAAAATCGATGAACTACAAGAACTTTCTTCGCAAAGTAGGAACAATATTGAAAGAGAGCTCATCAAAATGATTTTAGTAAATTTTATGAATGATGTAGAACAAGGAACAAATAAATCTCAAATTCAAAAACAAAATGCATTTGAATTATATGATCGTTATCAAGAACTAGGTGGAAATTCTTATATTCATGACAAATGGGAAAAACTCATCAAAGAAAATAAAATATAGATTCCATAAAAAAGTTTAATCCGAAGATTAAACTTTTTTTATTTTATAATAGCTCCTGTAGATGGTGCGACATAAATCTGTACTTTCCCAAAATCACGCGTTTGAATGATTGCGACATCTGGCATGGTCCAACCTAGAATTTCATATTCAAGTCCACCAAATTTGCTTGGCAACAGTTTACCACTTTCATTTCCTACCACGGGTTGTTTATCCATAGGGTATACCCTCCATGATGTAGCATCTGCTGGTAACATTAAAGTTTGTTTAGTATCAGTTCTTACCTCTTCTACTTCGCTTTCTTTTTTCCATGCATAACCACCATCGTTACGAATGACATAATCATCGGGAACACACAAATATTCATTTGGTTTTACAGCATTGTATAACATATACACTTGATATTGGTTAGGATACCATGTTCCTACATAGGAACCTTTTCCAATTTCTAAATGACAGTGATTTCCCGTTGCATTTCCACTCGTACCTTCGGCACATAATTTTTCTCCTTGTTTAATGATGTCTCCTACTTTATGTCTTACTTTATTATCATGTCCAAACATGGCGACTAATTTTGTTACTTCACCATTGGCACATAGTACAGGTTCATTGCTTTCAAACCAATACCAATTTCCATATGAAGCACTTAATACTTGTTTAATTGTTCCTGTAAAAGGTGCAAGTACCCAATCAATTCCTGTATCTTCTCCTGCCAAATCCAGCGCATAAGCTCCTTTATGCGTTCCAACATCATATCCTTGTGTAACTGTCATGGTAGGCATTGGAAATTTTGCTTTTTCCATTTTTCCCTCCTATCTAGAAGTATTATACTTCCTATTACATCATATGGAGAAAAAAAGATGACCACCATAACATCAGCCACTAGTAAAATTAAAATTTTAGAATTGATTACCATTATTTCATCTACACTTAAAAAACGACCTTTGACTAGTCGTTTCAAATAAGCATTATTTAATTTTAGTTTTTTGAAATGGTAAAATATGAATTTCATCCGTACAAAATCCTGTTAACCGATGTTGATTCAACATCATGATTGTTTTTTGTAATATTTGTACTAAACTATTTACAATAAGTTGTTCATCATATCCTTGATTCCATATATTGAATACTGATGTTCTTTTAATATATAATTCAATAAAGAAAAATTTTTCCGAATCATCAAAAGATTCAAATAATTTTTTTAAATGAACTGGTAGATGGTCTAAAATCATTTTAATCATGTTAATATCATTAATAGGATATGTTACATGAGTACATGGAATATTTAAATCATTTAAAAGCATCTGAATGATATCGTCATGAATGTTTTTCACAGATCCATTTTCTATTAATGCATACAATACATCATATTGAAGTGGATATAATTTCATACAATCTGAAGCAGGGATTTTACTTAATACTAAAACTTCTTTTTGTTTTTGTGCATAATAAATTTCGCGATCAGATTCTACCAACTTTATAGATTGTTCCTTATTTTTCATCCGAATCACATGTTGTTTTATCAACCAATTATATAACCGATCATACCTATCTGAAAAATCAAAAACCAGTTTTTCGATCTCTTTTAATTTCATATTTCTAACTTGAGCAATAAATTTTTCTGAATTTTGTGTTTCGCGATATTCGTTGTAATAGTTTAAAAATTTTTGAGAATTAATCGTACTTTGATTATGATTTTTAATAATAGCAAACATAGGTCTTCTATCTTCCTGCATTGTCGCAAAATGTTCTAATACATTAAAACTTTTCGAGCAAGAGATCCATACAGAAGTTTTATTATTTCCACTTATAATATGAGATGTTACATTATCTAAAGCATCACCAACACAATAATCAAAGCCAAGTAAAGCAGTCAAAGGAACATAATTCATTTGTTCTTTACACAAGATTTCATTCGATCCTTCATCAAAATTGTTTAAGACTCGGTATATATAATTGTCCATCAATATCAACCTCATTTGGTTATTTTAGCAAAATGCTTACTTGATGTCAAATGAATATTATATTGAAACAAAAAACGCACTTTTATCAAGTACGTTTTCTATTTTTACTCATATTTTCCGAGTTGAACATTTATCTGGTGTCCTAAAAGAAGTGCAACAACTTTATTTAACCAATTGTTTACAAGAATTAGAAAAGTCATTTTGATAATTTTGAAACTTTAAAAACATTGAACTAAATGCTGAAGCTATCTTTTCATTTTTACTGCCACTTAAACAAAAACAAATAGGACATAAAAATTGGTTATTAAATTTTTGATTAGGATTTTGATAAAATTTAATAGAAAAAGTATTATTTTCAAATGTAATGATTAATTTATTTGCTTGTTTATAAGTTCCATAATCTTCACTATCCCATGTAAAAGTATTATTAATTAGTGTTTTATTATAAGGATCATCATATTTTTGAATTATTTGAAACAATTGTTGCATTTGAGAAAATAGAAAAGAATCTTCTTCAGTCACACTAAATTCGTTATGTTCATCATAATGTAACATAATCCAATAAAAATCTGCGCCACTAAATTGCATTAGAAAGCTTTGATTTTTATCATTTGTTAATCTAATGGAACATCTTTGATTACTATCTTCTATTTTATGGATTTGCATTTAAGAATTCCTCCTTATAATAGTTTTTTTAACCATATTGAAATGTATTTCGAAATGGACAAATATATCAAATTTAATTTATATTCTATCATAAATTTTAGTATTTTAAAACTCGAACTATAAAAGTCTGAGTTTTCTATCCATCTGGTGCCCTAAAGGAAGAAGTACGACAACTTTAAGTACTACAACAATAATAACATTTAAAAATTAATTCTTTATTAAAATCTTTCCATTCCCTTCATATTTAGCTAGTTCATTATCTAAATGCTTGTTAACAAAATAAGAGTTAAAATCCAGCTGTGATAATTCGTCATTATATTTATCATATATAATCTTAGGAACGATGTGCAGATTCCACCCTTTTTTCAAATATTCAGAAAATTCTGTTATTCCATTTAATGAACTTGTTGTTATAGTCCTATCAATTATTGATTCAATTTTATGAAAACCACAAAATCTTACAAACACATCTCTAATATCATTAGCGGTTAAATTTTGGAGTTTTTCAATTATTTCCTTTTTATGACTTGATTCATTTATTCTACTAAATGATGAATATAACGAGGATTCTGCAGCTAAATGACCAATGATTAATGTGATAAGATTTTTTTGATAACTTCTTTCAGGATGAGGCCAGTTTATTTTAGAAGAATGTATTAGTTTTTCTATTTCTTCTTTAGACAATTTTAACATATTTTTATAGCATTCTCTATCATGTTCTACTTCAGGAGTGATAACGGTAGGAAGTTTATACATTAAATGTGAATAATGTTCAAATTCATTATAAGTAATATAACCTCGTTTTAATATATCAGCAATATGTTGGGAATTATTTATATTAGGAATTTTCTTATTTTGTTTTAAGGATTCATATATTACCATGTAAAGCTGATATTTTAAATTCCCTTGTGTATGTCCAAAACCGGTATTATATAAATAACCACTAGGAGTTATATACCAAGCATCTGGCCAAATAAGCATTTTACTATCACTTTTAGATGGATTTTTGATTGTTGATTTTAAATTCAATGTAACTAAACTCTTTTGTATTTCTTTTTGGGCATTTAATAAAAAATCTTGATAATCTGGATAAAAACTAGTTAAATAAGGTATATATAAAAGCATCTCATCTAATAATAAATGTAAATCCCAAGATGTTAATTTTATATTTTCTTTTAAGTCATACTGTGTTT
>CANQWB010000014.1 GCA_947627435.1 uncultured Bacilli bacterium | reverse complement strand
TATTGTTATATTTTCAAATCTATTATAACACTGGTCTTTCTTTTTTTGTGTCTTCCCCCAAATAATTTTACACTATCAAATTTTCTTTTGGCATTGCAAATTTATAATAAAAAACTTATAATAAAGATAGTAGTGTAGGGGGCAGTAAAATGAGAAAAATTGAAATCACTGAAGAGCAAAAAGATCATTTATGTAATGAACTAGTTGAGTTAGTAAAACAATTCAAAAAAAATTCTGATTTAGAATGTATTTATTATATGCCATATCAAGGATATGGTAAAACACCAAATAATGTACTTTATATGGTATTGGTATATAGTGATGATTGTGATATCAATCAAATACAAAAAATAGAACAATCTTTAAATGGTATCTATGGTAAACAAAGTTATATAGATTATCTAGGGCTTAAAATTCATCTGGAAATGGATTTATCATATCATTATAAATTAATTCATCATTATCCATCTCAAGTTATGAGTGCAAAAAAATTATTCAATTCCATTATTTTATTGGATCAAACGGGTAAATATACACAAATTAGGCGAAATGCAAAGAAGAATTTATTGCAAGAAGATTCTCCACAATATGGTTACTTTGAAACAACTGCTTCCGTAGTTCCTCCATTTGCAAATAATATACTCAGTAAAATTCAAAAAGGTAGAATATATGATGGACAAAAAGTGATCATTCATTTTCCAAGTCCTAAAATTTTACAGTATAAAATAAATGGGGGGGGGGTAACTTCCTATTAAGAATCGAAAGATTCATTTTTTTTTGCAACAAAAAAGAGTCAAGTGACTCTTATCTATTATAGAATTCAACGATTAATGATTCATTGATATCTGCATTTAATTCGCTTCTTTCAGGATATCTTACATAAGTTCCTGCCATTTTTGCTTCATCATAAGTAATAAATTCTACACGATTATGGATTGTTTCTAATGATTGTTTAATTGCTGGGTGTTCTTTTGCTTGTTCTTTCACAGCAATGACATCTCCAGGTTTACATCTGTAAGATGGAATATTTACTTTTTTACCATTTACAGTAATGTGACCATGGTTTACTAATTGTCTTGCACCTTTTCTAGTGGTAGCAAATCCAATACGATAAACTAAGTTATCTAATCTGCTTTCTAGTAATTTTAAGAAATCTTCACCATGAACACCTTTTAATTTTCCAGCTTCTTCAAATGTTTTTCTGAATTGTTTTTCATTCACACCATATAAGAATCTAACTTTTTGTTTTTCTTGTAATTGTGTTCCATAATCAGATAGTTTTTTTGCTCTAGAATTTCCATGTTGCCCTGGAGCATATGGACGACGAGCTAATTCTTTTCCACTTTCTAGTATAGAAAATCCAAGACGACGAGATTTCCTATAGGTAGAACCAGTGTATCTTGACATACATTCTCCTCCTTCTTGCGTAGCACAAGAGACTATTTGTCATTGGATAGGGTGTTATACTTTAATATTCTCGCTCTGCAGCTAGAGTTACACAATAACCCCAAATGGTAATAAACACGTTATCCGCTTCAAATAGAGCTGCTAGATAAATACGCAGTTACAATTATATTATGTTTTTCCTTATAAGTCAATACCTGAAAGCTTATGAAATGGTTAAAAATGGTTAAATTTACAAAAAATATGTAAAAAAAAGTCGAAATGTGGTAGAATGATAATAGTGTAGTATAGTGAGGTGATATTCTTGGATACTGTTGTTCTTATGATTGTAACATTTGTCGTGATAGCAGTAGTCGCCATTGTGGGAATATTATTTGCAATTCAAAAACGAAAAGAGCATGAAATAAAAAAACAATTAGAACATTTAGAAATTGAAAAAAATAAAATTGATAGTGCTCCTATTGTTCCAGAACTTTCCAAGGTAGAGTCTTATTTAAAAAATGAAAAACTAGAAGCTATGTACAATAATTGGAAAGAAAGACTGGATGTCATACGCAGCAATCAGATTCCTAAAATTACAGATATGTTGTTGGAAGCAGATTATTCTTTGTCTCAACAAGATTACAAAAGTACGCTTTATAAAATTGCCAAACTAGAAATGGAAATTTATAAAGTAAAAACAAATTCTGATTTTCTGTTAAATGAGATCAAAGAAATTACAAGTAGTGAAGAACGTAATCGTGCTATTATAACGAATTTAAAATCAATTTATCGTGATTTATATCAAAAATATAGCAGTGCTAAAGATGGATATGCTGAAATCGTAAAACCAATTGATTTACAATTTGAAAATATTGCAAAACGTTTTGAAAGTTTTGAAAAAGCAATGGAAAATAATGAATTTACTGAAGTAACAAATATTATTAAATCCATTGATGATATGTTAAAGCATATGGCGGTAGTGGTAGAAGAAGTGCCAAGTATTGTTTTACTTTCTACCAATATTTTACCTAAGAAAATTGAAGAAGCTTTAGGGGAATATAAACAAATGACAGAAGAAGGATTTCCTTTGGATTATTTAAATGTAGAATACAACGTTGCCGAAGCAAATAAAAAAATTAACGATATTATGGATCGTGCCAATGTATTAAATTTAGAAGATAGTTTGTTTGAATTAAAAGTGTTATCTGATTATTTTGATTCTTTATTTACTGATTTTGAAAAAGAAAAAGTGGATCGTTCTAATTATGAAGAGAACAATAAGGTATTTAACCGTAAATTGGAAAAAATGAACCAACTTATGGAAGATATTTTCTCTCAAATTGATGAAATCCAAAATTTATATCATTTATCAGATGATGATATTAAAGTATTAAATGAAGTACGAACTTCATTGCAAGGATTAAATGAGGATTATAAGGTATTAAAAGATCATACAGGAAATAATACATTCGCATATTCTAAGCTGATTAAAGAAATCGAAGGTTTAACAATTAAGTTATCTGCTTTAGAAGAGAGTGTAGATAATATTCTAGATTCTATTGGTAGTATGAAAGAAGACGAAATTAGAGCAAGACAACAATTAGAAGAAGTTCGTTTGATTTTAAAGGAGTCTAAATCTAAAATTCGTGAATATAATTTACCAATTATTCCACAAAATTATTTTGTAGAACTAAATGAAGCACAAGTCGCAATTAAAGAAATCGTAAAAGAATTAGAGAAAAAACCAATTACGATTAGTGTACTTAATACGAGGGTAGATACTGCCAGAGATTTGGTTTTAAAATTATATAATACAACCAAGGAAATGATGAAAACAGCAATGTTTGCAGAAATGGCCATTGTATATGGAAATCGATATCGTAGTGAAGTGGAAAATTTAGACAAATTCTTAACATATGCAGAGAGATTATTTTATAAAGGTGAATATCAAAAGTCACTAGAAATTACCATTAATTCGTTGAATAAAGTAGAACATGGCATATACGATAAATTATTGGGTTTATATGCAAATGGAGAAAAATAAAGAGAATACAAAAATTCTCTTTTTAAATGATTTGACATAAAACTTTACATGTTATAATTTGACGAATAAAAAACGTTTGCAATTTTTGATAACAATGATATAATAAAAATATAATAAGGCGGTGTATATATGAACGAAAATCATGATAACTTTGGATTGGATAATATTCAACCATTAGAACCAGTAGTACCTACTTCTCCAATAGAAGAAAATAGTATATCAACAGAAACTCCAGCAGAAATGCCTGTGCAAGAACCACAAGTAGAACCAGCATTTACAATGGAAACTCCTGTTGTTCCTGTAGAGCCAGTAGCTCCTGTAGAACCAGTGGACCCTGTAGAACCTGTTTCCTATGAAGAACCTCCAGTTGCTACTACATCTTTTACAGAAATTCCAGTTTCTAGTGTGACACAGCAACCAGAGTTTGGAGTTGTCAATGAACATCCAGATGCAAAAATTTCATTGCATAAAGAAGCACCAGAACAAGTTCCAGTTACTTCTAATTTACCAGAAGAAAAAATGGATAAAAGCACATTATGGATGCTAATTTGGCTATTTGTTGGTATGTTAGCAGTTATCATTGCGTTACCATATTTATTTGAATTATTTTAAAAATCTACTGTAAAAGTAGATTTTTTTATTGTACAGATAGTTCAATGATTCTTTCTATAGAATCATCTTTTAATGCAATGTTTTTATGGATAGTATGGCATTTTTCACATTGATATATAATTTTATAAGTGTCTTTAAATTTTTCTATTCCAATTGGTTTTAAAAGACCTTGACATGTATTAAGACGATCCCCAGGGTTAATATCTACATGTTTTGAATACAAACAATAAGGACAGTGATCACGAGCTGTATAATCAGATTTTTCTACTTTTTGTCCGCAGTGTTCACAAACAAAGCTTTCATTTCGCATGGTAAATTGTTTCATGATATCTCACCTAATGCCTATTATACCACAATTTCCTTATTTCAAAGCAAGGAAAACTATGATATAATAAATACTGGATGTGAGAACTATGGATTACAAAATTACAATTGATGCCTTTGAAGGGCCAATGGATTTACTGCTTCATTTAATTAAAACAGCAGACATTGATATTTATGATATTCAATTAGAGGAAATAACAAAGCAGTATTTAGATTACATTCATGCGATGGAAGAGATGAATTTAAATATTGCGAGTGAATATTTAACAATGGCAGCAGAACTGATTGAAATGAAATCTTCGATGTTGTTACCAAGTCATAAGAATGAAGAAGATGAATATGAAGAAGATCCAAAAGAACAATTGATTAAGCGTTTAATTGCTTATAAACAATACAAAGAAATCACATCAGAATTGAAGGAATTAGAATTAGATCGTAAACAGTATTTAACCAAATTACCAAATAGTTTATCTGAGTTTAAAGAAGAAGATGTTCAAATGAATTTTGGAGACGTGGGTATTACTGATTTATTAAATGCATTTCAGAAATTTTTAGATCGTAAACAGGAAGAAAAACCAATGCATACGACAGTTACCAAAAAAGAATATTCCGTACATGTTCGTAGCAATGAAATCCGTAGTTTATTAAAGAAAAAAAAGAAAGTAGAATTTGAAGAATTGTTTGAGGTTTTAACCAAAGAATATGTCGTCGTTACTTTCTTATCAATTTTAGATTTAGCAAAAAAACAAGAATTAGAAATTAAACAAGAAAACAATTTTAGTAAAATCTTTTTATCATTAAAGGGATGTGAGTAAAATGAATTTAGTAGCAGTATTAGAAGGACTACTTTTTGTGGTTGGAGAAGATGGACTCTCTATGGATCAAGCTATGAATATTTTAGAGGTAGATCAAAAGACACTTGTTTCTATATTACAACAATTACAGGATAATTATGCCAAAGAAGATCGTGGAATCCGTGTGAGTGCTTTGGGAAATCATTTAAAATTGACTACTAAAAAAGAACATAGAGAGTATTATCAAAAATTAGTAGAGCAAGAAGATGAAAGTTTACTGAGTCAAGCTGCTTTAGAAACGCTTGCCATAGTTGCATATAATGGTCCTGTAACTAGAGTTACAGTAGACGAGATACGCGGAATTGGTAGTAGTCATATTATGCGTAGATTACTTGCGAAAGGTTTGATTGAAGAACTAGGTAGATCGGATGCTCCAGGAAGACCTATTTTATATGGTGTTACGAAAGACTTTTTAGATTATTTTGGACTGTCTAGTATTGATCAACTTCCAAAATTGGAACCAATTCCTGAAGAAGAGGTAGAAGAAACGGATTTATTTGCTTCTAAATATCAAGAAAATGCATAAAAAAGAAACAATAAGCATTGAATTTCATACATTAAGTATGTTATAATTTGTTTGTTGTAATTTACCGGCCTGGCGGAATGGTAGACGCGATGGACTCAAAATCCATTGGTAGCAATACTGTGAGGGTTCAAATCCCTTGGCCGGTACCAAAATGATATTAAACTCGGACTTTATAGTCCGAGTTTTAAAATTTCAAATTGACGTTATCGTAATTCTTGAAGGAAGCAAAAATGTAAGCTCATATTTAATTGATGAACCTGAATATCTAAAAAAGGTATTAAAAGAATATAATAAATATAAAAAAATCTCTTAATTATGAGAGACTTTATATAATATAAACGGATAACGCAACTAATAAATAGTTGCGTCTCCAGGACTCATATAACCCTTGGTCATTGAGTAACTAAATTGTAGCACAAATCATCATTAAAGTCAATCCATGGATTTTTTGTACTACACTATATAATATCTCCATTAATTGAGAAATATTCTTATTGTTTAAGTTTACAATTTAAATAATTATTTGCTTTATCTTTTAATAAACTCATTTTTTCATCATCATTTTTATAAGAGAATCTATTAAATAATTTATTAATATAATCTTTTTCTTTTATTAATTTCAAACTACTATTAAAATTAAGGTCAAAAACAAATGCTATATAAGAAACCCAAATATCAATTCCAGTTTTTCTATCCTTGCTTAAAATTGTCTTTTCATTCATAAAATCATTATATACTTTATCTGTAATTTTAGATTCCTCAATATCTTTTTCAGTTATATTTGCCATTGTATAAATATCATCTGTTGTTTTAGCTCTAAAACTATCAATTTTATCTGCATCTCTTATTATTTTAGAATGTAGTATTTCCTTATCAGTCATATTTATTTCATCTAAAATATATTTACTATGATTCCCAACTGCTTTTTTAATAATTTCATCATATTTATTTGTCTCAATAAAATTTCTTATTTCATTTTGTTCAAATAAAAGTTTAACTCCTAAAGTAGCATGATCATAGCCTGTTATATCTTCTCTAAAAGTATTCATTTGTTTTGCTTGGTCAAATCTTCCGATATCATGTAAAAGCGCAATTACCATTGCTAAATCTTTATCTTCATCACTTAATTTCATATCTTCACAAATATATTTTGCATTATTTACTACTTGATAAGTATGTTTGACTTTATGCATAATCTTTTCATTATTTAAATCAAAATTACTTTTTATAAAAAAGTCAAAATACTTTTGCGCATTATTATACATATTCATGTTTTCATCTCCTAAACTCATTTTTTGAATCTAAATCCTTACTTAAAAATTGTTCAACAGAGTTTTGAATTTTATCTAATTCATAACCAAATGCTTGATAAGTATTCCATCCTCGTTTTTTTGCGTTTTCAATATTTATTGAAGTATCATCAATAAATAAAATGTTATTTGAAGATGTTTGTAAATCTTGTTCAACAATTTGAAAAGCAGCCTCTTCATTTTTTCTAACATGAGTTATGAAAGAAAGCCAAACATGGTCAAACTGTGATAAATCCACTTGTTTATCTAACACTGGAGCACAACAATAGATTAAATCTGAAAATATAGCAATTTTACATTTATCTTTTAAAGAGTGAATATAATCAACCAAATCTTTATAATATCCAACCTTTAAATGCTCCTCAATAAACTTTTTTGTGAATTCTTCTATCGTAGTATTAAGATTACCAGCAGAGTTAAGTCTATCTATCCATTTTATTTTACTTTCTTCATCATTTCGTCTGCTTATAAATATACCGTTCTCATCTACTAATGTATTAATATAAATATTCCAAGCCTCATCATCAGTTAAAGCACTATTAAAATTTTTGATTGTTCTAATAATTGCTTGTTTATCATTATCATTAACTGGGTCCTTATGCATAATAACGCCACCCCAGTCAAAGATAACTATTTTTCCCATATAATCACCCTTAAATTAATTGATTTCATAAATATTATATCATTAAAAAATTGTTTTTATCAAAATATAGTAAAATTGATTTGCTTTTATTTTGATTTAAATTTCTCTATTTAAAAACGACTTGTCAAAGATATATTTTTATGATAATATGTATTTAGCAAGAAACCTTGCATAAAATAAAAAAGAGGAACATTCGATTCTGCAAAGTGAATGTCGTCCTCTAAGAATTTAGGGTTGGCACTCTATCAATGTTGAAGAGTGTCTATTTTTTGTTGCTAATACCAGTAAGGTAGATAGTAATAAAATGATAGAGTGAGCTTAAGTACCTTTAAAATAAAAGCCTTATTGTTCATATATCTACCTCCTTCCTACTAAAAAGTTGGGAGGACGACACTCACATCAAATGTTCCTAACAATATTATACTATTTGTATATGTTTTCTACAAGCAAACATGGCAATTTATCTATAAATAGTATGTGTGTTAAAATATATGGACTATCTATCCTTATCTTATTTTGAAGATAGTTGTAGTCAATCATAAAATATGCTAAAATAATGCATATAAAGGAGGATAAATATGTTGTTAAATAATGGAAACACTATCATAAAAAAATTTGAGAAGGAACCTTTTCCGGAAACAATTACTGTAGTAAGAAGCACTACAAATGGTCCTTTAGAAAAACTAAATATAACAGATTCTAATATAAAGCACAACTCAGATTTTATCGTAAATTTATTTGATTCAAATCCAAAAGATGATCATCAAAAAAGGTTACTAAAAAAAATGTAGCAACAATGGTAACTCCATAAGCAAGAAAAGATAAAAATATATTTCATGTGAGGCAACTAGCTTGCCTTTTTTATATCAAATATATATTTTGTATTGCAATGACAAATTTAAACTTGAAATTTTGAAATGGTGTGGTACATTTATATTAGTGGGTGATATAAAATGAAAGAAATCAATAAAAAAGAAATTGTAAAAATGTTATTAAATCAGAATATTGATGAACAAAGTGAAGAAGAACTTTTAGATATGCTTGTTGATAATCCAATTAGTGTAGATGTTGATAAAAAAGAAGAAGAAAATATGACACTTGGTGATAAAGTGGCGGATAAATTAACTAAATTTGCAGGTAGTTGGAAATTTATCATCAGTTTTTCTTTATTTTTGATTGGTTGGATTATATTAAATGGAGTATTATTATCTAAAGCAATTGATCCATTTCCTTTTATATTATTAAATCTTGTATTATCTTGTGTTGCTGCCATACAAGCTCCAATTATTATGATGAGTCAAAATCGTCAAGCGAAAAAAGATACTTTGCGCAATCAGAATGACTACAAAACAGACTTAAAAACGGAACTAATTATTGAAGAATTACACGATAAAATAGACGAAATATTAGCGCGTCAAAAGAAAATGGAAAGTGAAATAGAAAATTTAAAAAACAAATTACAATGATATGATTTTGTATCTGTTGAGGACAATATCATATGATGAAAGATGATGTATAGATGAAAACATTGACTGAAATAGTACCTTTGTTATTAGAATGGTACATGAAATATAAAAGAGATCTTCCATGGCGTAAAGATAAAGATGCATATCATATTTGGATTTCTGAAATTATGTTGCAACAAACAAGAGTAGAAGCAGTCATTTCTTATTACAATCGTTTTATGCAAGAAGTTCCAAATTTAAAAGCACTTGCGTATTTGGAAGAAGATCAATTATTAAAATTGTGGCAAGGTCTTGGGTATTATAGTCGTGCTAGAAATTTAAAGAAAACAGCTGAAATGTTAGTAAAGGAAGGCAAAAATACTTTACCTAACACGTATGAATCTTTATTACAATTGAAAGGAATCGGAAGTTATACTGCAGGAGCGATTGCTTCTATTGCGTATCAAGAAAGAGTACCTGCTGTTGATGGGAATGTGTTACGTGTTATGACTCGTATTTTAGGTTCTTATGATGATATTGCGGATGCTAAAACGAAAACTAAATATGAACAATTATTAAAACCAATTATGCCGCAATATGCACCTGGTGATTTTAATCAGGCTTTGATGGAATTAGGTGCTACGATTTGTATTCCAAATGGACTCCCAAGATGTAATATTTGTCCAGTTGCTAGTAAATGCAAAGCATATCAAAAAGGATTATTAAAAGATTTACCTGTAAAAAAGAAAAAGATAAATCGAAAAGTAATTGCTAAAACTGTATTTTTATATCAATATGAAGATACTTATGCGATTCAAAAAAGGACGGATACTGGATTACTTGCATCTATGTATGAATTTCCAAACATAGACTATACTTTTTCTATGGAAGAATTAAAAGAATATTTAAAGAAAAATCATATAGACTGGATTGATATTATTCCACTTGGAACGGCAATACATATCTTTACCCATTTAGAATGGAATATGACAGGATATAAGATTCTTTTAAAAGAAAAACAAAATGAATTCATTTGGGCAACGAAAGAAGAATTAAAAAATCGTTATTCTATTCCTACGGCTTTTTTGAAAATAATTAATAAAAAATAAAATTATGCTATAATGAATAAGGTGATATCTATGGATCAAATTTTGATGATAAAATATGGCGAATTAACAACGAAAAAAGCAAATCGTAATACATTTATAACATTACTAACGAACAATATTAAAAATATTTTAAAAGATTATGAAATACAAATCCATAAAGATCGTGTTCGTATGTATATTAAATGTAGTCAAAAAGATACAGAACAGATTGTTTTCAAATTACAAAAAGTTTTTGGAATCCATGGTATAGTAATTTGTCATAAAGTCAATACTAATATTGAGGATATTGGTTCTAAAATTTTAGAATTACTAGAACATCAATCTTACCAAACATTTAAAATTGAAACCAAACGTGCAGATAAAACATTTCCCATTCCTAGTATGGAATTCAATCAAAAAATGGGTGGATTTGTTTTAAAAAACACAAATTTAAAAGTAGATGTTCACAATCCAGATGTTCATATCCATATTGAAATTCGTGAAGAAGGAACATTTGTCTATACCAATGAATTAAAAGGTAGTGGTGGATATCCAGTTGGTGTACAAGGAAAAGGACTTCTTATGTTATCTGGTGGGATTGATAGCCCGGTTGCGGGATATCTTTCTTTAAAACGTGGTGTTGATTTAGAGTGTTTATATTTTGAATCTCCTCCACACACCAGTATAGAAGCGAAAAATAAAGTCATTCAACTTGCTTCCATTATCAATACCTATTCAGGTAATATTAAAGTAAATGTAATTCCTTTTACAAAATTACAAGAAGCAATTTATAAAAATGTTCCTGATAGTTATATTATTACCATTATGCGTAGAATGATGTATCGTATTGCGGAAAGAGTTTGTAAAAAACATAAATGTAAGGTAATCATCAATGGTGAAAGTGTAGGACAAGTGGCAAGTCAGACTTTAGATAGCATGGTAGTGATTAATTCAGTTACCAATTTACCAGTCATTCGCCCTGTTGCTTGTATGGATAAATTAGAAATCATTGATATTGCTAAAAAAATAAATACTTATGAAACAAGTATTTTACCATATGAAGATTGTTGTACCATTTTTTTACCAAAACATCCTGTGATTTATCCTGATATAGATAAAGCATTATTGTATGAATCTTATTTTGATTATGAATCTTTGATTGAAGAATGTGTAGAAAATATGGAAACAATTACTACGTTAGAATCAAAACCAAGTGAATATTTATAGCCATAAATTACCATAAAAAATTTAGTATGAAAAACATCTCCTAGGACATGCTATTAGTGTACAGGAGGTGAAACAAATGAAAAATAGTACTAATAAAATGGTAGTTCCTGGAGCTAAACAAGCTATCGATAAAATGAAATATGAAATCGCTAGTGAATTAGGTGTTAACATGGGACCAGATGCAACTAGTAGAGCTAACGGATCAGTTGGTGGAGAAATTACTAGACGTTTAGTTCAAATGGGTGAACAACACTTAGGTGGTTCAAATTACCAAGCTAAATAATGTTGAAAATGGACAGTGTTCGTTACTGTCTTTTTTTAGTTGTCGTGTACAAAAATTACCATCTATATAATTTACAAAATTAGGGATAATAATAGTATAAGGTGGTGAGTTGTATGAATAGTCGTGCTAACAATAAATTAGTTGTTCCTGGATCAAAACAGGCAATTGAAAATTTAAAATACGAAATTGCTAACGAATTAGGTATCACTTTAGGTGCAGATACAACATCTCGTTTAAATGGTACAGTTGGTGGAGAAATGACTAGAAGATTGGTTCGTTTAGGAGAACAATCTTTGAGTGGAAATCAAAGATAAGACAGGAAACTGTCTTTTTGCATATAAAAAACATTCCCATCGGAATGTTATTTACAAGTATATCCTTGTTCTTCGTAAGCTTTTTTGATATCATCATAGCTTACACCAGTTTCGTCTAAACTTAAATCTTCTTTGGCTTCTTCATCCATTTTAGCTAAGTCAGCAGTCAAAGTAAATGTAACTGTATTTCCTTTGGTTTTTAAATCATAAGAATAACCAGCAACATCTTCATATTGTTCCATTTCATCTTTTAGACCATCTTCGAGTTCGCTTAAATATGATTTATAATCATCACTAACTTCAATTGTTTGCACAGCACTCATTACGGAAACTTCATCTTTGTTAAATGTAAATTTAAGATCTTGTTTCATGGTCATATCATCTGTTTCACTTAATGTTTGTGAACATTTTAATGTCTTAGAAGAACCACAACCAGTTAAAGTACCTACCATGATGACTGCAAGAGCAACGCCTAAACATTTTTTCATACTATACCTCCTTGCATTTAGAATATCTAAGATGTCGAAATTTGTCAAGCAGTTTATAAAATTTTATCGATAAGTCCGTAATTAAGTGCTTCTTTTGCGGATAAGAAATAATCCCGTTCGGTATCTTGTTCAATGGTTTTTAAATCTTTTCCAGTATTATCTGCTAACATATGATTTAATTTGTCCTTTAATTTTAAAATGCGTTCAGCAGCAATTTTGATTTCTGTTGCTTGTCCTTGTGCGCCTCCAAGAGGTTGATGGATCATAACTTCACTATTGGGTAAACAACACCTTTTTCCTTTTGTGCCACTTGATAATAGAAAAGCACCCATACTAGCTGCCATACCAACACAAATGGTCGAAACATCACTTTTGATAAAATGCATGGTATCATAAACAGCCATTCCAGCAGTGACACTGCCACCTGGTGAATTGATGTAGATACTAATGTCATCATGGTTAATAGAATCTAAGTATAACAATTGGGCAACAATGATATTAGAATTAATGTCATCAATTTCGCCACATAATATAATGATACGGTCTTTTAATAATCTAGAATATATATCATATGCTCGTTCTCCATTGCTACTTTTTTCTATGATAGTTGGTACTAAACTCATGTAATCATCCTCTCTAGTTATATGATAGAACAGAAAACCATAGATTATTCAAAAAAAGATGTGACAAAATGACTGTTTTTTGATAAAATGAGTATAGGATAAGGATAAGAGGGATTGATATGCCAAGAACCATAAAAGTAAATTATAAAGATTTAGAGACAAAAGAATTTCAAATAGGTGTAAGTTTACTAGAAATTAGCCATGCATTTGAGCGTTATTACAATTATCCTATTTTAGTAGGAAAAGTGGATAACAATATGACAGAGTTAAATGAACCAATTACCCGCAGTTGTACAGTTGATTTTTATGATCGCAGTAGTGATACTGGAAACAGTATTTATGGTAGAACTGCACAATTTATGTTGGTTGTGGCAGTAAAAAAAGTTTTAGGTGAAAATACAGAAGTTGTGATTGAACACTCTATTGATAAAGGCTTTTATTGTGTCGTAAATGATGTTTCTTTAGACAAAAAAATGGTAGAGCAAATAGAAGCTAAAATACATGAGATTGCAGAACAAAATTTTGTGATTAATAAGGTCAGTGTTTCACGTTTTGATGCGATTCAATATTTTAAAAAGAAAAAACAAATGGACAAAGTTAAGGTATTAAAATATATTAGTAATAGTTATATCAATTTATATCGCATTGATGATATATATGATTATTTCTATGGAGAACTTGCTTATAGTACAGGACAGATTAATGATATCAAACTTACTTATATTAAAGATAATGGTTTTGTTTTAAGCTATCCTACGACATATAATCCAGAATGTACATTGGATTATGTGCATCATAATATGCTTTTTGATACATTTTTAAATTATACAAAATGGGGAGCACAATTGGGTATTCGCAATGCTGCTGATTTAAATGAAGTGGTTTCTACTGGAGAATATAATGAACTCATTCGTTTAGCAGAAGCATATTATAATGGACAGCTATCTAGAATTGCAGATAAAATTGCTGAAAATCGTAAACAAATTAAATTAATTTTAATTGCAGGTCCTTCTTCTTCTGGTAAAACAACTACATCTAAAAAATTAGAAGTTTACCTACAAAGTCAAGGTATTAAAACACATCAAATATCAATTGATGATTATTTCTATGATCGCGATAAAACACCTCGACTTGAAAATGGAGAATTTGATTTTGAATCATTAAATGCAGTAGATGTGACTTTGTTTAATAAGCATTTGACAAAATTATTAGATGGTGAAAAAGTAGAGTTACCAGAATATAATTTCATGCTTGGAAAAAGAGAATATAAGGGTAAAACCTTAAAGATGGGACCAGATGATGTAATTATTATTGAGGGATTACATGGACTCAATGATGATTTAACTATCTCTATTGAGCGAAAAAATAAATTTAAAATTTATATTAGTCCATTAACACAACTCAATATTGATAATCATAATCGTATTCATACAAGCGATACCAGAAAATTAAGAAGAATCGTTCGTGATAATAAATATCGTTCTCATAGTGCGGCAGAGACATTAAAAATGTGGAAATCGATTCGTGAAGGGGAAGAAAAGTATATTTTCCCTTATCAAGATGAAGCAGATGTGATTGTTAATTCTGCCTTAATATATGAACTTGGAATCTTAAAAACGTATGCTGAACCATTATTATTTTCAGTACCAGAAGACGATGTGATGTATCCTGAAGCATTACGTCTCATTAATTTTTTAAGAAATTTTTTACCAATCCCAAGTGATAATATACCGAATGATTCTATATTAAGAGAATTTATTGGGGAAAGTTGTTTTAAATAGGAAGAAGGAATCAAAATGACAAAAGTTGCGATTAATGGTTTTGGAAGAATTGGAAGATTGGTTTTTCGTATTATGGAAGAAAATCCAGAATTAGAAGTAGTTGCGATTAATGATTTAACAGATGCAGAACAATTGGCATATTTACTGAAATATGATACATCACATCGTATTTATATGCCAAATGAAATCTCTTATGAAGGAAATGACTTAATTGTAAAAGGAAGACACATTAAAGTATATGCAGAAAAAGATCCAGCAAATTTACCATGGGGTGAATTAGAAATTGATCAAGTCTTTGAATGTACAGGTATATTTACTGAAAAAGAAAAAGCTATGGCACATATTCATGCCGGAGCAAAACATGTGATTATTTCTGCACCTGCTAAGGGTGATGTCAAAACGATTGTTTATAATGTAAACGAAAATACTTTAGATGGTAGTGAAGAAATTATTAGTGCAGCAAGTTGTACAACAAATTGTTTAGCGCCTGTACTATCTGTTTTACAAAAAGAATTTGGTATTACAGCGGGTTATATGACTACAATTCATGCTTATACAGGAGATCAAGCAATACTTGATGTTGCACATAAAAAAGGGATTTCTTCTCGTCGTGGTAGAGCGGCAGCCGCAAACATTGTACCGACTTCTACAGGTGCAGCAAGTGCGATTGGGCTGGTCATACCAGAATTAAAAGGTAAGATGGATGGAAATGCCATTCGTGTACCTACGACTACAGGATCTATGGTGGATTTAACATTACAATTCAATCAAAATGTAACTGTAGAAGCTATTAATCAAGCATTTGTAAAATATCAAAATGAAACACTCCAGTATACAGAAGATCCAATTGTATCTAGTGATATTATTGGTTCCCATACTGGTGCCTTAGTAGATGGATTGCTTACAGATATTTTAGAAGTAGATGGAAAACAACTGGTTAAAGTATTTGCATGGTATGATAACGAAATGGGTTATAGTGCACAGATGGTAAGAACAGCAGCCTATTTGGCAAAATTAAAATAATATTATAAGAATCTAAACATAAGATTCTTTTTTAATGTTTGTTTTGAATAACTATCATGATTGTTTGGATTTGAACTTGATAAAAATATAAAAAAGATGTAAACTAAGAATAGTTAATAGGTGATAATATGCATAAAAAGGGTTTTACTTTAATTGAGCTTTTGGGAGTCTTTACTCTACTTGCTTTGATTTTATTAGTATCTGTACCAACTATTATGGGTATGTTAAAAAAACAAAGAGAAAAATCTTATCTTGGATTTTTGGATGATCTATATTTAGCAACGGAAGCTTACGTGCAAAATAATGATACTTACAATTTAGATGAGGTAGGCCAAACGATTTACGTTAAAATAGAAGATGTTGTAAAAGCACATTATTTTAGAAGTACTATGGTCAATCCTAAAACCAATGAAAAAGTAAATATGAATCATTATATTAAAATTACAGTGAATGAGGATCATACTTATCAGTATGAATATGTAACGGAAAAACCCGCTTAAAAGGAGGCCATATGAAAAAGACAATACGTGATTATGATTTAAAAGATAAAAAAGTATTGATACGTGTAGATTTTAATGTGCCAATTGAAAATAATCATATTACAGATGATACGCGTATTCGTGAAAGTTTACCTACTATTTTGTATGCGATAGAACATCAAGCAAAAGTAATTTTGTTATCTCATCTAGGACGTGTAGAAAAAAAAGAAGATAAACAAAAAAATAGTTTAGAACTCGTAGCTGAATATTTGAGTAAACAATTAAATCAACATGTTTTATTTGTTGATGCGACAACGGGGCCTTTGGTAGAAGAAGCAATTGCTTCTTTAAATAATGCGCAAGTTTTGTTATTGCAGAATACTAGGTATGAAGATTTAGATGGCAAAAAAGAGAGCCATAATGATCCTTTACTAGGTAAGTATTGGGCAAGTTTGGGAGATTTGTTTATCAATGATGCATTCGGTACAAGTCATCGTGCTCACGCATCTAATGTAGGAATTGCATCTTATCTTCCTAGTGGCATTGGATTTTTAATAGAAAAAGAATTAAATGCATTTGAATCTATTTTAAATCAACCAGAACGTCCTTTTACAGTTATTTTAGGTGGAGCTAAGGTAAAAGATAAAATTGAAGTGATAGAAAACTTAGTTTCTAAAGCAGATCAAATTTTGATTGGTGGAGGAATGGCTTATACATTTTTAAAAGCTAGTGGTCTATCCGTTGGGAAGTCATTGGTCGATGAAGAACACCTCTCATATTGTAGAGATTTAATGGAGAAATATCCCGATAAAATTATATTACCTATTGATAGTGTAAATGCATTAGAAATTGGTGAATATGTTCCAACAAAAGAACGTTTTGTTAGTGATTTTGGCGACGATGAAATTGGTTTAGATATTGGTTATAATACGGTTAAATTATTTAGTCAGTATTTAAAGGAGAGCAAAACTATTCTTTGGAATGGACCTGTTGGAATGTTTGAACTAGAGCCTTTTTGTCAAGGCACAAAATCCATTTGTCAATTGCTTTATGAAAATGATGGAATGAAAATTGCAGGTGGTGGTGATACGGCCGCCGCTATTGCAAAATTTCAGTGTGAAGATGCATTTAACCATATTTCTACAGGTGGTGGAGCGTCTTTAGAATTGCTTGAAGGAAAAAAATTACCAGGAATAGAGATCATTAATGAAAAATAAAAGGTCAGTTCTTAATATTGTCATATTAGTCATCTTTACAGGATTGGTTTTATATTTTTCTTTAAAAGATGATTTTCATAATATTATTTATGAAATATTTACACTCAATCCTATTTGGTTTTTAGTCGCAGTTTTTTTAGTAGTATGTTATTGGTTATTTAAAACAATTGAAGTACATCAGGTGATTTGTGATTTTAAGCCAGATTATACATTCAAGCAAACTTTACGACTCATGTTATCTACACAATTTTTTAATGCAATTACACCATTCGCATCTGGCGGACAACCTTTTCAAATTTATATGTTAAATAAAAGTGGGGTTAAATTAACAGAGAGTACAAATATTATCATTCAAAATTTCATTGTCTATCAAATTCCACTTGTTTTCTTAGGACTTGTGGCTTTAATTTCCAATCATTTTGGACATTTTTATCAAGAGGGAAATTTACTCAAATATTTAGTATCTTTAGGATTTATCATGAATACCGCAGTTATTATTGGTTTATTTATTATTGCCTTTGCAAAAAAAATCAATAAAAAAATTATGCAGATTCTTATTTCCCTATTATATAAATTACATATCATTAAAAATAAAGAACAAAAGTTGCAAGAATTTGAAGAATATATTAACCGTTTTCATGCTGGAGCAAAAAAATTAATGCAGAACAAAAAACAATTTATTTCTTCTATATTATATAATTTGGTGGCACTTATTTGTCTTTATTTAATTCCTCTTGCATTACTGTTTGCCATGGGAGATTATACAAAAATGAATGCCTTTCAAGTATTGGTTACAAGTGCCTATGTAATGTTGCTTGGTTCTTTTGTTCCTATTCCAGGTGGAACAGGTGGCCTAGAATATGGCTTTATTGCTTTTTTTGGAAATTTTATTGTTGGTAGTAAATTAAATGCTGTTATGTTGTTATGGCGTGCGATTACCTATTATTTGGGAATGATTGTAGGTGCGGTTGCATTTAATATAAAGGAGCGAATCTAAGATGAGAATTGGTATATTTACTGATACATATCCACCATTTATTAATGGTGTTTCAACTAGTATTTCTATGTTAGAAAAAGCTTTAAAGAAAAAAGGGCATCAAGTATTTATTGTTACAGTCAATCCTGAAAATATGTCTTATAAATATGAAAACTATGATCATATTATTCGTATACCAGGAATTCCAACCGGTATTTATGATTATAGACTGACTGGTATTTACCCATTGCGTGCCATTAATAAAATCAAAAAATGGAATTTAGACATTATTCATTCACATACAGAATTTGGTATTGGTACCTTTGCACGTATTATGGCTAAACAATTGGATATTCCGCTCGTTCATACTTATCATACTATGTATGAAGATTATGTTCATTATATTACTAAAGGACATTTTGATAAGTCTAGTAAGAAAGTAGTCGAATATCTTACCAAATTTTATTGTGATAAAACTGCAAGTGAACTGATTGTTCCAAGTAAAAAAACATATGATTTATTTAAAGAAAAATATCGTTTTGAAAAGAATGTACACATTGTTCCAACTGGTATTGATGTAGAACGTTTTTATCATGAGCGATTGAAACATGATGATTTAATTGCAATTAAGCAAGAATTGGGATTAAAACCTGAAGACTTTGTGATTACTTATGTAGGTCGACTTGCGAAAGAAAAAAGTGTTGAATTTCTTTTAGAAACACATGTAGAAATCGCAAAAAAATATCCACATTGTAAATTAATGATTGTAGGTAGTGGACCAGATTATGAACATTTTATTCAGATGAGTCATGATCTTGGAATCGAAAAATCAGTTATTTTTACCAATGCCATTCCTTGGGAAGAAATTCCTAATTATTATGGTATTTCTAATGTATTTGTAACAGCTTCGAAAACAGAGACACAAGGTCTAACTGTATTAGAGGCTATGGCGGCTTCTTTGCCTGTTGTTTGTGTTGATGATGAAAGTTTTAGAGATGTAGTCGTAGATGGTTTAAATGGTTATTTATTTAAAACCAAAAGACAGTATCGTTCTAGTATAGAATTGTTAATTACTGATAAAGAAAAATTACATAGAATGCAAAGACAAGCACGTATTACAGGTGATGAACATTCTTTAAAATATTATGCAGAAAAGGTATTGGATGTTTATTATAGTGCGATAGAAGCGAAACAGAATGAAAAAAAGTTTATTGATAAGATTAAAGATGTGGTCAAATATGGATTTGATGACCATGAAGAGTAGTATGTAGTAAGCTGTAAGTTGTAATTTGTACAACTTTTTCCTTTTTTCGACAAAACTAGCTAATTTTTTCTCTAGTAAAGGAAATGTACAATGTAGTATAATAGACTAAGTTAAGGTAGTACATGCAGAAAGGAAGACAGAAATGAAACATACAAGAGTACTTATGATTGACGATAACATCAATTTGGTGGATATGGTCAAAGAGTATTTTAGTAGTAATGAACAAATTAGTATTGATTTAGTGGCGTATGATGGACAAGAAGGAATCGAGATGATTGAAGCACAACAGGATAATTATGATTTAATTATATTAGATTTAATCATGCCAAAAAAAGATGGGTTGTATGTATTAGAAGAAATGAAAGCACGTAACATTAACAAAAAGGTGATTGTTGCAACTAGTTATAATGCTAGCGATGTTATTCGACAAGTATCCGAATATGGTGTCAGTTATTTTATTTTGAAACCATTTGATTTAGTGGATTTGCAAAAACGTATTTTAGAAGCTACAAAAGAACCAAGTCAAACGAAAAGTATTGATTTTTATCACAATAATTTACAAATATCTATTACCAAGATACTGCATGAGTTAGGAATTCCTTCTCATATTAAAGGATATCAATATATTCGTGAAGGGATTGGAATTATATATGAACGACCTGAAACAATTGGTGGAATTACTAAGGAACTCTATCCAGAACTGGCTTTAAAATTTGATACAACAGTGTCTCGTGTAGAACGTGCGATTCGACATGCGATTGAGGTTAGTTGGAATCGTGGTAATTGGGATTTAATGGAAGAAATCTTTGGACATAGTGTCGATATTGATAAAGCAAAACCAACAAATTCAGAATTTATTGTAACAATTGCTGATAAATTAAAATTAGAAGGAAAGAAGATTGGAGCATAATAGTTTTTGCAGTTAAATATAAAAGTGTCTTGAAACATAGATTCTTTTTTGTTATAATTGAAATGTCAAATAAAATCATAGAATAGTTTCAAATAGTAAGCATTTCTAATATTTGCTATTTGTAAACGGGGGGGGGGTAAATCCCCTTTTTTTATTGTCTAAAGAAGTGAAAGGAATGAAGAAAATGAAGAAAAAAGGATTTACATTAATAGAATTATTAGCGGTAATCGTAATACTCGCAATTATTGCACTAATCGCAACGCCAATGATTATGGGAGTAATTGAAAAAGCTAGAAAGAAAGCAGCAATTCAATCAGTAAATGGCTTATTAGAAGCAGGAGAACAATATCAAGTAGAATCTATGATGGATGGAGTAAGAAAAACTGAAATCGATTTAACGAGTGATACTTTAAATATCAAAGGAAGTAAACCAGATAGTGGGAAACTCATCTATGATAGTTTAGGAAATATGAGTATTATAGCAAAATATGGAAAGTACTGTGTAGAAAAGAAGTTTTTAGATGAAGAACCAACCATAGTCACAAGAGAAGAATGTGAGATGAAGGCATCAGAAAAAGCCAATCAAACAACAAAAATATATGGAATAAAAAGAGATATCAATACAAGCGAAACAACATGGGAAAGAACAGATGATGGAATAAATTTAACTGCACAAGCTCAAATAGGACCAGATGCAACAAATGTAACAAATGATTTTGATGGTTTATATCCATGGAGTGATATAGAGACATATACATATGATGTAGAGAAAAAAGAAGTAACCAGTTGGTATAATGATAATCCAGACGGATTTCAATTTAATGGAAGTAAAGGGGAAGTACTAACATATATCCCAACATTTTATTATAAGAGATATCAAGAGAATGGATACGAATATATATTAATAAGTAATAAAAACATGGAAGGATATATAAAAAGTGATGAATTTTCAATAGGAAGATATACAATGTCAGGGGATAGCAATGCTGTTCATAGTAAAAGTGGTGAAACTCCATTGGTAAATACTAATATTACACAATTTAGAGAATATGTAAGAAAATTAGGTAGTGAATTTAGTCAATTAGATTACCATTATTTTATAATCCAATTATTATATTTAGTAGAATATGCAGATTATGATTCACAAAAAGTATTAGGAAATGGAAATGTAAGTAATACTGCAGCTATTAAAAGTGGAGGATGTAATGATTTAGGAATGAAATCAGGAACACTCAATAATGATGGAAAAAATTCTATGATATACCGAGGAATTGAAGATATTTATGGTAATGTAATACAATTTTTAGACGGAATAAATATTAAAAATAATCAAGTATATGTATGTTATGATTCTAATCAATATGCAGTGGATACATATGATGGATGTTATCAAAAAATAGGATATGTAAATGCAAATAATAATGCATATGGATATATAAAAAAGTTAGGTTATGATTCTAAAAATCCATTAATAGCTTTTCCAACAGAAATAGGTGAAAGTGATAGTGCATATATTCCAGATTATTATTGGCGAGGATCTGGAAATAGAATAATATTTGTTGGTGGTTGCTGGCCTTCTGGCACTCATAGTGGTTTGTGGAATTGGAATAGTAACGTTGCACCTTCGGGAATTTCAAGTGATTCCGGTGCTCGCCTTATCAAAACTAACTAAAATGGGAGCGTAGAAGTAACTAGTACTACTCATAAATTCAATTGTTACATAAACTATAGATAATAAAATTATAAAAATGATAAGAATCTTACAGTAAAGATTCTTTTCGTTTCTGTTAAAAATATTATTGCGAAATGACTTTTAAAATTTACTATTTTTTTGTATAATAAAAACAGTAATAATGGAGATGATTAAATGCGACCAGTTTTATTATGTATATTGGATGGAGTGGGAATGCGCAAGAAAAAATATGGAAATGCATTTCTACAAGCTAAAACACCTCATTTTGATTTTTTATGGAAACATTATCCACATAGTTTTTTAGAAGCAAGTGGTTCATATGTTGGATTACCAGATGGTCAAATGGGAAATAGTGAAGTGGGACATTTAAATATAGGAGCAGGGAGAATTGTATATCAACCATTACAATTGATTACAGAAAAAATAAAAGATAACAGTTTTTTTGAAAATGAAAAAATGTTGAATGTTATTCAACATGTTAAAAAAAATCATTCACGTCTCCAAATATTTGGACTATTGAGTGATGGAGGTATTCATTCTCATATAGACCATTTGATGGCATTGATTGATTTGTGCCAAAAAGAGGATATGAAAGATGTTTATTTTCATATCTTTACGGATGGTAGAGATACTTTGACTAATGTTGCTATGAATTATTTGGATCAGTTGCAAAAAAAGATAGATGAAACAGGAATTGGTAAAATCGCAACTATTTCTGGACGTTATTATGCAATGGATCGTGATAATCGATACGATCGTATTGAAAAAGCATATCATGCGATAGTAAATGGGAAAGGAGAAGTATTCTCAAATTACCAAGAAGTAATCTCTCACAATTATGAAAATGGAATTACCGATGAATTTATTGTACCAGCTGTGTTGGATTCAGAAGGGTGTGTCAAAAAAGGAGATGGTCTACTTGTATTTAATTATAGACCTGATCGCTTACGTGAACTCTTTTCGGCACTTACCAATCCAAAATTTCAAGGATTTAAACGTCGTCATATTGCCAATCTGAAATTAGTGACCATGATGTCTGTCAGTAACGAAGTAATCCATGAACCCGCTTTTGCATTAGAACAAATGGATAATACATTAGGAGAATATGTAAGTAAAAATAAATTAAAACAACTTAGAATTGCAGAAACTGAAAAATATGCACATGTCACTTATTTCTTTGATGGTGGCGAAGAGAAAAAGTTGCAGGGTTGTGATCGTATTTTGATTCCTTCTCCTAAAGTGACCACTTATGATTTATCACCAGATATGAGTGCCAAAGAGATAACAGATACATTGCTTTCTAAGTTAGATGAAGATTTATATGATTTGATTATTTTAAATTTTGCGAATGGTGATATGTTAGGACATACAGGGAATATGGAAGCGACTATTCAAGGAATTGAAACAGTAGATACTTGTTTAGGTATGTTATATCAAAAGATACAAGAAAAAAATGGTGTATTAGTAGTAACCGCGGATCATGGCAATTGTGAGATTATGCTTGATAAAGACCATAATAAAGTAACTACACATACTACAAGTTTAGTACCATTGATTATTACGAAAAAAAATATATCTTTACATAACGGCAAACTTGCAGATATTGCTCCAACTTTGTTATCTTTATTAGGACTTGCGATTTCAAAAGAAATGACAGGAAATAATTTAGTGAAAGAAAAGAAAAATCATAAAAAAAGTAACTTATTTTTCTTAATTTCATATCTACTCTTATTTGGACTTGCCTTTTTCTATGGATATCGATTCATCCATTTTTATAAACTTTCTCATACCAATGCAGAAAAAGATAAGATTCTATTACATGATCAAATTGTTGCAGATTCTCCACTTGCGATGAGTGGTAATGGTTTATATTTTGATCAAAATCGATATGTATATAAAGGAAATGTTATAAATAATTATGTATATTATTCCGGTTATTATTTTCGTATTGTTCGTGTTAATACAGATGGGACCGTTGTACTAGTGACTGATGATAATGTAACTTCTTTAGTTTGGGGTTACCCAAATAATGACTATAAAACATCATATATTCGTGACTGGCTCAATGATAATGGGTTAGAATATACGGGAATATTTTATAATAGTCTAGAAGATCCTGATACATATATTCAAGCAACCAATTATTGTATTGATGCAGTTGATAGTGAAACTTCTACTTGTGATCATACAGTCATGGATAAAGTTGGACTTTTGACATTACAAGAATATAAAGATGCCTTGGCAAACAATAGCTATTTGAATAATGGTACCTATTGGTGGACAAGCAATGCTTCTTTTAATGGACATGTTTGGTATGTCTTCCCTGAAGGGGGTATATCTGAAAAATCGAATGCCTACAATGCTTACTATGCATATGGAGTGCGTCCTGTTATTACATTAAAAAGTAATGTAGTATTTCAGTCAGGAAATGGCACAAAAGAAAATCCTTATCGTATTACAAGTACAGAGGAAAAAATAAAAGTAGGAAATTATGTTTTATTTAGTAATTCTCTATGGAGAGTTGCTTTTGTCGGAGAGAATGAAATTCATTTGTTATTAAATGATGTACTTATGGTAGATAGTCAACCACTAACACACATTTATTCCAACCAATCTAATTTATATAATCCAAATGAATTAGGGTCACTTGCTTATTATTTAAATCATAATTATTATGATCAGTTACAAAATAAGGATTTACTATTAAATACTTTATGGTATAATGGAACTTATGGGGATTCTTACAATTATAAAGATATTTACAACAGTAGTGTATATGCAAAAGTAGGTTTAGTAAATGTCGGTACTATATATAATTATAATAATTATTCATTTGTTACTATGACTGGAATGAATGATGATTTGATGTATGCGGTATCCAAACAAGGAATGTTGGTAACTTCTGACATTCAGTCATCCTTTATAATAAAACCTATGATTGCAGTAGCAGCTACAGTTCCATTATTGCAAGGAACTGGAACAGAGGAGGATCCATACATCATAGGTTAGGTGTTATATGAAACGTATTATTTTAATCATTATTACAGTTATATTAGATTTATTTGCAGTCATATGTTTATTTTTGACATATGGACCTATCTCGTATTTTCGAGATTTATGGATTACAACTTCTATGACAACAATGAATCACAGATATTTGGCCCATGTATTTTACAGTGAAGGTACTATATATCGTGTGTTAAGTCAAAATTATTTAAAAGAAGTAGAAGAAAATACAGATACCAATCAAGTAGAATTAACAGAAATTGAAGAAACAGAACATTATGAATCTATATATGAGGAACAAATACTGAAAAAAGATGAAGGAAATGATGTCTATAAAGTCATTCCATTATCTGGCAATGGGTATAAGGGTTATATGGTAGTGATATATGATCCAAAACGACTTGATCTTGCTATTACACAATACTTAGGAAAACGTGGCGAATTATTAACAGAAATGTCTCATCGTCTATCTTTCCAAGTAGGAATTAATGCTGGTGGCTTTGCAGATGCTGGTGGCTTTGGAAATGGCGGAGTTCCAACAGGAACTGTCATTCAAGATGGTCAAGTTTTATATCGTGGTCCCGAGACTGGATGGACTGGTGGCTTGATTGGGTTTACTAAAGACCACATTTTGATGTTAACAAAAGACAGTCCAGAACAAGCTATTGCCAATGGTATGTGGGATGCAGTGGAATTTGGACCTTTCTTAATTGTCAATGGAAAACGTGCCATTGCTAGAGGAAATGGTGGATGGGGAATTTCTTCTCGTACCGTCATTGCACAACGTCAAGATGGAATTGTATTATTTATTGTAATTGATGGAAGACAACCAGGATATAGTATTGGTATCAATATGGTAGATTTAACCAACTTGTTGGTGCGTTATAAAGCTTATAATGCTGCTAATTTGGATGGAGGAGCCTCTACAGATTTAGTAATCAACAATCAACTTGTTAATCGCCCTTGTGCATATAGTAGCAATGGAGAACGTTGGATTCCAAATGCTTGGATTGTAAGATAAGAGAATATGATTCTCTTTTTTTGTTATGCATAATGCTATTTCTCATTTCGTATCTTTTATTGAGGTGATAAAAAATGTGGCGGAAGTATAAAAAAATTATTATCATTGGTATGGGAATCATACTTTTGCTAGTTATTCTACTATTGAAGCATCACAAATTTTTAAAGCGAAATGATATAACTTGTTTTCCCCAAATTATATTGAATGGAGATAAAATGATATCGCTATCTGTAGGTGAAGAATATGAAGAATCTGGGTATACGTTAAAGGATAGTTGTGGAGAAAATTTAAAAGATCGTATACGTATTGAAAATACTATTAAAAAAGATACTCCAGGAACTTATGAAGTGATATATACGGTAGATAATCAATATGGCAATGTAGCCAAAGAAAAACGATTTGTAACTGTGAAAACAAAACGTTCTACAGTTTATCAAGATTACTATGATAAGATTGATAATCAAGTAATTGGTTGGGGTATTCCAAATAAAAAGAACGGTATAAGACCGGTAGAAGCAGAAACACTGAGCAAAAAACTATTACAATATAATGCTTATTTTATTGGAAAGGATGAAAAGGTTCTCTATCTTACATTTGACGAAGGGAGTAATGATACCTACCTAAAAGAAATTGTAGATGTACTCAATCAAAATGATGTAAAAGCCACTTTCTTTTTTTGCAGAAGATATATTTTAGATAATCCTGAGTTAATGAAAACTTTAGTAAAATATGGCCATTCTGTCGGTAATCATACTGCCAATCATAATCAAATGGCAAAATATGCAAATCGGGATAATTATCAAACTTATTTAAAAGAAATTACTGCAGTGGAAGAAGCGTTTGAACAAGTAACGGGTACAAAAATGGATCCGATTTACCGTGAACCAAAAGGAGAATATAGTTATCGTAGTTTACAAATTATGAAAGATTTAGGTTATAAAACCTATTTCTGGAGTATTGCCTATGTAGATTTTCAAGGAGATTTAAGTAAAGAACAAGCTATGCAAGAAATGACTTCTAGAGTGCATAATGGTGCTATTTATTTACTACATCCAAAAAATAAAGGAAATTATGAAGCTTTAGGAGATTTTATTCAAAAAATGAAGGCGCAAGGGTATACTTTTGATTTGGTTAAAAATATTAAATAGATGCAATCGCATCTTTTCTTTTTTATCAAATATAGTATAATAATATTAATACAAGGAGGAGTTCATGTGATTACTTTAAAAAATGTATCTAAGACTTATAAGTCTAAAAAGGGCAAAAGTACAAAGGCTTTAGATAATGTATCTTTAACTTTAGAAAATAAAGGTATGACATTTATTTTAGGAAAAAGTGGAAGTGGAAAAAGTACTTTATTGAATTTATTGGGTGGATTGGATCAATATGATTCTGGAGATATTGTCATCTTAGGGAAAAGTAGTAAAGATTTTACCCAAGCTGATTTCGATTCTTATCGTAATACTTATGTTGGCTTTGTTTTTCAAGAATTCAATGTTTTAGAAGATTATGATGTATATGAAAATATAGTACTTGCTTTACAGCTCCAACAAAAGAAAGTAGTACCAGAAGAAGTCGATGCACTTTTAGATCAACTGGAATTAACGGATTTGAAAAAAAGAAAAATCAATGAATTATCAGGTGGTCAAAAACAAAGAGTTGCCATTGCGCGTGCTTTGATTAAAAATCCAAAAATTATTTTAGCGGATGAACCAACAGGAAATTTAGATAGTAAAACTGGAAAACAAGTTATGGAACTTTTAAAAGAAATTAGTAAAGAAAAGTTAGTAGTAATTGTTTCACATGATGAAGAATATGCAGAAGCATATGGAGACCGTATTATTGAAATTAAAGATGGAAAAGTCGTTCGTGATACTAAGGAAGTAAAAAGTCAAGAAATAGATCACCCATATGAAATTATTAAATCTAAATTACCATTTAAGGATAGTTTTAAATTAGGTATTGGAAGTTTAAAACACAAAAAAATAAAATTATTTTTTACGATTTTATTAACTGTTGTGACTTTAGGTTTCTTAAGTTGTACGGATACTTTATCAAGCTATAAATTTAATAGAGGTCATGCCAAATTATTAAAAGAAAAAAATGAAGAATTTCTTCAAATTACAAAAAATCATTATGATATGTATAATGGTCAAATCGATTTATGGAGTAAACAACAAATGGGATTAAAACCAGAAGATAACAATACAATTGTCTCACAAGTAAAACAACAGGGTTATCCAGTATATCGATTTAATGATGGCTACAATTTTCTATCGGTAGAATTATTGTTACATATCAATACTGAATCCATCAATCAAAAAGAACTATATACATCATCAATAGGTCAAAATCAAGCAGATATTGTAGTTGTAGATGATGTTAATAAAATTATAAAAGAAGAACTGATTGGTAGAAATGCAATGAATCCAAATGAAATTGTAATTTCTAATTATATTGCTGATTTAATTTTAAAAGGCGGAATTTTTGTTCATGAAACTGTAAAACAAGATGAATTTCAAATATCTAATTTATTTCAGCCAACTTCATATGAAGAAATTTTGAATACAGATTATACTTATTATTTTGGAGAACTTGGTTCTGTTAAAATTGTAGGTATTGTCAATTATGATGTTGCTCCTTTCCAATCAGATAGTATTCCATATGGAACACAAGAATTTGAATTGTTACATCTTGATTTACGTGAAAAAGTAAATAATGTATATAATAAAATTTATGTAGGTACTGATTTTATAGCAAATGTAAAAACAGATACAACTTATCATTTAAAGTTTGATTATAATTTTGATCCAAAGTTGGTTGCATTAGAAACCAATGATACTGAGGATGGAATTTATATGAATCATTCAACAGAAGTTTTAAATGAGGAAATTGAATATTTTGATGGGACTAATTTTAGAAAGACAAGTACGTTAGGTCCTAATGAAGTGATTATTGGTTTGAATTCGTTTGCATCTGAAACATATCAACAAGAGTTACAAGATTATTTGAATCGTAATTCTAGTTCGTGGGAAGATAGAGAATATTGGTGTAAAAGATTCTTTGCCAATTATGTTACCAATGCTGGTATTATTGGGCAAGATGTATTATTGAATGTATATTTTGGATATTCCTATAGTTTAGAAAATCCTTATGCACAATTTAATAATCTTAAAGTAGTAGGTGTTTATGGATTTGAAGAATATAGTTATGATGATGTATTCTATTTCTCTCATGAATTACTAGATCAATATAAGGCAGAACCATTTGAACAAATGTCTATTTTATATCCACTTTCTAGTCAAAAAGATTTTGAACATATTTTAGGATTATTCCCATACCAACAAACTGATAATATTGCATTTTCGGCAGTGTCTAGTTATAGTGAAGAGGTAAATTCACTTTCTACCTTTGTAACAGGACTTAAGCAACTAGCATTCTGGGGTGGAGTTGTTTTCTTAGTATTTGCTATTTTCTTAATTGCAAACTTTGTTGTAACCAGTATTCATTATCGTAAGAAAGAAATTGGAGTATTACGTGCGCTTGGTTCTAGAAGTATGGATGTTGCCAAAATCTTCTTATGGGAAGGGTTCTGTATGGCACTCATCTCAGGAATTGTTGCCTCTATATTATTGGTTGTAGTTACTAACTTTATGAATGATGTCATTATGTCAGAAATTACATTATTGCTTACTCCATTTATTGTGGGTATTAGACAATTTGTTGTGATATTTGCAGTTGTCTTTGCTGTTACTATGGTAGCAAGTTTAATACCAATATTGAGAATTTCTAGAATGAAACCAATTGACGCCATTTTAAACAAGTAAAGTAGTTGTTCGTCGGAATATTAAAAAAAAATTTAAACTTTTTCAACTAATGGCAAATAAGTAAAATCTATTACTTATTTGTCATTTTTTTATATACATCTATTCTATTATACTTTTACAACATAAAAAGACTGTTTACCAACAGTCTAGTGATTCATATCAATGGCAATATCATTAGATTCATATATGATATGCACTGATTTTCAATGCGTTTTATTATGCCTTTTTCAAAGAATAGATAAAGCCTAATCCACTGATTACAATGAGTCCTATCCATAAAGGTAAATTGATATCTGAAGTATTTGGATTTTGTGCATCTAAAATATTTTGGGCAATCGTTGGTGACCATACCGTCTCATTCCCGTTTGTTGATAATAAAGTAATTCCTTTAGGGTCAATTTCAATAATAACATATTGATCGGCACTATTATTCTCGTTCCAATCAAATGTATATTTGTAGCTCAGTACAGTACCATTTAACAATACTTTTTTTAAATTATCTGGTGTAATTCCAACATAATCTATATAAGGCGATGTTGTGACTTGAGTGGTTTTACCATCTGGTGTTGTCACTTTGTAGCTTGAATCATTATCATCCGATGGTTCTTCTACTTTGAAACCAATCCAAGCAGCAGGACCAGGTCTTGCCCCACCAGCAGCATCTGGATCTGCTTCTAACATTTTAAATGTAGCTGCATCATAACTGATGATTGTTGTATTTCCATCCGTTTTTATGGTACCTTGCCCAGAAGAAAGAGAATCTCCTGTTGCTTTTGTAATATCTGTTACTTTTCCATATAGGGTTGCAGCAAAGGCAACTGGTGTAATTGCTAATACAATTACAATAATTATGGAAAAAAACAATGCTTTTTTCATAAACTAACTCCTTTTTTCATAATAATATTTTAGTCATCATTTTATGTTTGAAGGTGATTATGAGTGAAAAAATATATGACTATTGAAGAGTATTTTAAAACACAATCTATATCTGCAGAAAAGAATCATAAAAGAAAAATAGTATGGCGTATTATGGGTATATTGTGTCTTAGTGTTATTCTCTTCTCACTATATACTATATTTCAATGGTATATTGATCATTCCAAAATTCGACAAATTAACAAAGAAATTCAAAAAAATACCAATATGGATTTGAATTATGAATCTGGTGAACTTGTGAATCCACCAGAGAATAAAGAGAGTAATTATTACCGCTATGCTTCCTTGCCTTTTTACCAAGCCGATTTTTCCTTTTTATTATCAAAAAATAAGGATACTGTTGCATTTATTCATATAAATAATACCAAGGTAAATTATCCAGTTGTTCAAGCAAATGATAATAGTTATTATTTAAATCATTCTTTTGATGGTAGTGAAAATAAGGCGGGCTGGGTTTTTATGGATTATCGTAATAACATCAATGATTTAGATGACAATATCATTATTTATGGGCATTCTAGAATAGATGGAACTATGTTTGGTTCATTAAGAAATACTTTATCTTCTTCTTGGCAAGATGATCCAGATAATTATGTTATTTTTCTTTCTACTTTAAAGGAAAATATGATATTTCAAATTTTTTCCATTTATACAGTTGAGCGGGAAAGCTATTATATTACACCAAATTTTAGTAATAATCATGAAAAACAAGTATGGATTGATACTATGAAAAAAAGAAATATTGCATCAATGGATACTGAAGTGAATGTGAAGGATAAAATTTTAACTTTATCTACTTGTCAAAACAATCAGGGTGGGAGAATTGTAATTCAAGCTAAACTAATTAAAAGGCAGACAATATGAAAATAGTTCTATAGCAATTATAGATTTGATTATAAGATACTTTAAGAGTATCTTTTTTGTCACAAAATGGGTGTTTTACATATAATGAGTTTAGGAGGAGATTTTATGTACGATTTTCAGGTGGTCGTCGATGCTGGACATGGAGGTATCGGTTAAATCCAAAAATAGAAGAAATGACTATTTTGGTAAGTAAATACAAGAGTTTA
>CANQWB010000013.1 GCA_947627435.1 uncultured Bacilli bacterium | reverse complement strand
TTTTTACTATTTCTACCAATTTAGTCTTACATATTCTATATAATACTATCTTCTGAAATTTAACTTTTCATTTGAGCCACTAATTTTGTCGAAGAAACGGTATTCGTTTGTAGTTCTTATTTTTTTCTTGTAAGATAATATTAGGTGAAAATTATGTTAAAAAAATCAAAGTATCAAGTAGATCCATTTTTACTCGCCTGCATGGTTTTATTCGCAATCATTAGTGTCATGACTATTTTTAGTGCACAAAAACTTTTAGCGGACAATATGCAAGATTTAGCCTTCAAACAACTGTTATGGTATCTTGTAGGATTTATTATCGCATTTTTTATCTTGAAAATGGGAACTACCTATATTCTCAAAAATGCATGGATTCTTTATATTATTGGAAATATTACCCTTTTTGGTCTATTTTTCTTTGGTAAAGAAATCAATGAAGCAAAATGTTGGTATTCTTTACCTGGTATTGGAACCATCCAACCAAGTGAATTTATGAAAATTATTCTGATTATTTTAATTGGTAAGTTAATACAAGAATTTCATAGTCATTATACGAATCCAACGTTATGGGAAGAATTTTTATTTTTATTAAAAATTGTTGGTGTTGTTTTGATTCCAAGTATATTGACTTTTTTACAACCAGATACTGGTGTTGTTTTAATTTATTTATTAATTACAATTGTTATGTTATTTGTTTCGGGTATTCGGTACAGATGGTTTATTCTCCTATTTATTTTACTTTCAGTATCTGTCGGTAGTATACTTCTTATTTACTTTTTAAATAAGGATTTATTTATTCAAATTTTTGGGACAAGTTTCTTTTTGCGTGTCGATCGTCTTCTCGATTGGTCTAATGGAACTGGCTTTCAATTACAATATGGTATGACTGCAATTGGTTCTGCTGGTCTTTTAGGACATGGTTTTTTACATACCCCAATTTATTTTCCAGAACCACAAACTGATTTTATATTTGCTGTATATGCAAGTAATTTTGGATTTATTGGCTCTATATTTTTACTATCTTTAATTGCTTTTTTTGATATTAAATTAATTAATATGGCAATCAAAACAAACTCAACTATTTATAAATATATGATTTCTGGTATTGTAGGTATGTTAATTTACCAGCAATTTCAAAATATTGGAATGACTTATGGTATTATGCCAATTACAGGTATTACGCTTCCTTTTATTAGCTATGGTGGATCAAGTTTATTAAGTTATATGATTATGGCAGGAATTATTTTTCGTATTTCTAATGAAAATATTAGATATACAAATTAAAATATTACTATTTTTTAATTTCCAAAACGAATAAAAAAGATTCGAAAAGTATTCGAATCTCTTACTTTATTTAAGTGATACTAGGGTAATTTGAGCTTTACCATTTCCGGATTGTTTTCCATTTTGCATTCCTGTAGTTCCTGCAATTAATAAAGTTGCATTGAGGTAACCAGAACCACCTCCACCGGCTTCAGCTTGTCCACCAGCATATCCACCATACCAGCCACCGCCTCCGCCACCGGCGTAATATGAAGTCCCATTTTGACCGATGCCAAATGCATAACCAGAAGAAAGTCCTCCACCTGCTCCACCAGTACCTGGTTTTGAATAGCCTCCGGTTCCACTACCACCGGTATTCCCACCACCGGCACCACCACTTCCAAATTGTCCAGAGCCACCACCTCCACCAGCAACAATTAGCACAGTCGTTCGGTCTGTTGCAGATGATAATGATGATAACACTCCCGTTTTTGTAGCTATATGAGTAGCACCACCACCAGAACCACCATAAAAAGCAGACGATCCACTAGCATTAGAGCCACCTCCATTATAGCCACCATTAACTATTGAAGCACTACCAGTACCACTTCCTCCAACAACTACATACAATTTAGTATTTTTTGTTAATATTTTATTTCCGTAAGAATATCCTCCTTTTCCAGCACTAGGCGGTGTTCTATTATTCATGTTATCTCCAGAATTGTTATAACCTAAACCGCCTTGAGCACCCCATACTTCTAATTTATAAGTTCCATTACATGGTACTGTAAATGTTTCTACTGAGCCTTTATATGCAAATTCTTTTACTACATCTCCTGCTTTATATGCACAAAATGCATTTTGTGCTATCGCAAAATTTGTATAACTTGTATTCCCTGCTCCATCTTTAACATGTACATAGTATGTACCTGCACTTGTTGCTGTATATGTTTTATTTACACTTGTTCCACTTATTGCAGTCCAACTAGATGGTGTACTTGTGTTTTGGGTTACTTGATAGCCCGCTAACGCTAAACTATCTTTTAATGTAATTGTCGCTATCTTTCCACTTACACTTACACTTACTGTTGGGTTCCCTTTATCAATTTTCGTTACTTGATTTCCACTTATTTCGCTTTCCTTTCCATTATTGGCTATTGCTTTAAAATAAATATATTTTGTTCCTTCTACCGTTATCTTTTGACTCTTTTGACTTGTTGTACAATCTAACCATTGTCCACCTGCTTGACTACTATTACTTGTACTTACGTAATACTGATATTTTTTAATTCCACTTGCCTCTTTTGATTCTGTCGATACACTTATTGTCATATCTACTTTTGACCAGTTACTACTGTTCCCTCCTGTTATCACGGGTTTACTTGGTGTCCCTGATGACGTTTCTCCTATGGTTGCTGTTGCAGTCCCTGATATATTTAATCCATCACTTGTTACTGCATATAATTCTCCATTCGTTTGATATGTTACTCTTACTGTCTCTTGATTTGTTTTATACCATGTATTTGCTTGTAGTGTCGTTATCGTTTCTGTATTACATTCACTTGGTGTATTCCCTTCTCCACATCTTCCTTCTATCACTCCATCCTCTACTGTTGAAGTGACACTACTTTTTAAATAGTATTCTGGGTTAGTTATATTCTCATGATTATATGTTATCTCCATTACTCTTTTGGTCGCCCATGTATATCCTGTTGCAATTGTAGCACTCGTTTGTTCTATACTTGGATTATTGATTGCAGTTGGTTTTATTTTTTGAATTTCACTTTCTGCTTTTAAATTTTTATCTCCCTTTCTCTCTACATATGTCCCATTATATACTCTTACCTTTATTTCATATTCTTCTTGTTTTAATCCTTCAAATTCATATATCTCACTTTCTTGTATTTCTGTCCAACTAGCTCCTCCATCTTTACTGAATTGATATCTTACAATTCCACTTTCTTCGTCTTTTCCTCTCGCTATTACTTTTATACTATTACTTGTCGTTGTTGTACTGAAGTTCGCTTCTGTTGGTTCACTTCTATCTATTTTCACTTCTATTTCATTTCTTCCTGCTTTATTCCCGGCATTCTTTACATAACAACTTATTTTCCCTTTTTCTTCTACTTCTATCTCTGCTTTCCCTTTTTTTCCTTTTTCTACTCTTTTATCATATTTCTCTTCTTTTCCTATTCCAAATTGTAGTCCTCCTGTTAAGGCTTCACTTGTCTCCATTTCTACTGTAACTTTACTTCCGTACCATTCATTAATTCCTTTTTCTCCTTTTATCTCTAACTTACATGTTGGTACTGTTAAATCACATTTCCCTTTATATATTTCTAATTTTGCTTGCTCTCCTTGTGCACAGTATCTTCCATCACTTACATCCACTACCTCTATTTTGCCTTCACTATTTTTTGTAATCATTCCATATTTTAATGAATTATTTTTTAATTCCAAATCTGTTACTTCTATTCCTTCTTCGGGTATTTCACTTAAATTATTTTCTAATAGATAGTAATCTATAGTTGTAATTGCTCCCAATACACTATCTTTGAATGCTCCCATTCTGGCTTTTTCTACTACTCCTACTATCATTGGTACTGTCACTAATGCGATTACAGATAGTACCACTATTACTGCCAATAATTCTATTAATGTAAATCCTTTTTTCTTCATATACATCTCTCCTTTAGACAATAAAAAAAGGGAGTACCCCCCCCGTTTACAAATAGCATACTTGAAATTCTATACTTATCGCAAACTATTCTATGATTTTATTTGACATCTCAATTATAGCAAAAAAGAATCTATATTTCAAGATTCTTTTTTATCTTATATTATTTGGCTATTGATATTAAAATAATTTTAGCTTTTTCATTTCCAATATTTTGATTGTGTAACACTATTGATAACTCCTCCACCGTAATTAGCATTTCCTCTCTATGCTCCACATACTTCTAATTTATGAGTTCCAGTATATAGTACTGTAAATTTCCATTCCTTTGCTAATCTTTTATTTGCATTATTTTTCCATCACAATAGTCGATTCACATTCTCCAGAATTGACTAATACATATTCTCCCTCTTCATATTCATTCACTGTCACTTTTACAACTTTATTCAATGGAATTTCTTTTTCTGTCGTAAAATCTTTTATTGTATTTTTTAATTTTCCATCATTTACTAGTGTTTCTAATGTAATACAATAGGTTGATCCTGTTGTCATTGTATATGTACTTTCTCTTTCTTTCACATATAAATCTGTTGCATCATAAATTAGCTTTAATGATGCTTGACTGATCTCTTCTTTTTTGGCGCTTAATTGGTTTACAATTGATGGTAATATTAGTAATGTAAGCAAACCCATAATGAGTACAACACCAATCATTTCTATTAATGTAAATCCTTTTTTCTTCATACCATCACATCCTATTGTTAGTATAACACATTTTATAATATAAAATCTATATTTTTATATTTGTAAAAATAGTACACAAAAAAAGTAACTATTCTGTTACTTCTTTTTTTTCTACAACTTCTTTCCCTTTATATGTACCACAGCTAGCACATACTCTATGTCCTCTTACTGCAGCTCCACATTTTGGACAAGTTACAGTTGCATTTTCACTTATTTTATAATGTGTACGACGTTTTCTACCGCTTGTTTTACTTACTTTTCGAAAAGGTACCGCAAATAATTGTAATTCTAATTTCATTTCAGTCACACCTCGCTTTTCATTTTAACAAATCCTTTAGTTTTTGAAGTTCAGGATTGATTTCTTCTTTTTGTTCCTCTGTGCATAATTTCCAACCATTTCCTTTTAAAGAAACGTTTTTAGCATCCTCACTAATCACACGAGAAGGAATTTCTACCAATATATTTTCCCATATAATTGGAAAAATATCAATAGTATTTTCCATTTTTTTATCAATTTTTCCAATTTCTAAAAGCATTTCTTCTATATTACCTTGCACAGTTGTGGTAAATGGAACGGATACTGGTACAAGTGTAATTGCACAAGGCAAGACCATAGTACCTGAAATCGTTACATCCATTTCATATCCATCTATGCTATTTTTATATAAAGTTCCATCTACATGTACATCTTGTAGTTCCAAAAGTTCTGTTCCTTCTAATTCTTTTTTTGTAAATGTTTTCATCTCAGCAATGATAATTTTGGAAACAAGTCCACTTTTTAGTTTTGTGATATCTATTTGCATATTGAATCACCTGTCTCATTATAACATGGTTCACTATATTTTTCAATCAATTTATGATATGATGTTATTGGTGATTGTATGCGTAGTGTTGGTATTATTTGTGAATATAATCCATTTCATAATGGACACTTATTTCATCTTGAACAAATCAAAGAAAAATTTCCCCATCATAGTATTGTATTGGTCATGAGCGGTCATTTCACACAACGTGGAGATGTCAGCATTATGAACAAATGGGATAAAACAGAAATCGCACTTTTCTATGGTGTAGATCTTGTCGTAGAACTTCCTTTTGTATTTGCCACACAGAGTGCTGATGTATTTGCCAAAGCAAGTATTGAATTGCTCAATCTATTACAAGTTGAATATCTCGTCTTTGGAAGTGAATGCAATCAAATAAGTCGTTTGATTGAACTTGCTAAAATACAATTAGACCATCCTAAATACAATACGCTTGTGAAACAATACCTAGATGATGGTTTCAATTATCCTACTGCTCTTTCAAAAGCATTATATGATTTATCTGGGAAAAAAATAAAAGAACCAAACGATATTTTAGGACTTACATATATTCGTGAAATATTTAAAACAAATAGTTCTATCCAACCTGTTTGTATTCCTCGACAAAACAATTATAATGCCCTTGATTTAGAAGGACCCATGAGCAGTGCTACCAGTATACGTCATGCTTTAGAAAATGGAGTTGATATTGCGCCTTATGTTCCAGCTAAAACATTAGATTATTTAACTTCACTACATTTTACCAAAGACTACTTTCCTTTATTAAAATATAAAATATTAACAGATATGGATCATTTAGAACAATATCAAACAGTCGATGAAGGTATCGAAAATCGTATTCGTAAATTTATTGTAAGTTCCAAAAACTTAGATGAGTTGATTCTCAAAACCAAAACAAAACGTTATACTTATAACAAATTAAACCGTATGTTTATGCATATTCTTTGTAATGTTACAAAAAAAGAAATAAAACAATTTACAAAAATAGAATACATACGTGTACTTGGCTTTAGTAAAAAAGGTAGAAACCTACTGAAAGAATTAAAATCATCTATCCCAGTTCCCATTGTGACCAATTTTTCTTCTATACATCATCCTATGTTGGATTTTGAGTTAAGAGCAACTGCTATCTATGCAAGTACATTAGAAGAAAGAGAAAAAATAAAATTAATAGAAAGTGAGTATAAAAATTCTCCAATTATGAAATAAAAAAACCAATCTATTGGTTTTTTATATTGTGTTTTGTCATATGAAATTTCATTTTTCGGTAAAATGGAACAAGTTTTTGAAATATAATATACATTGGTTTATTTAAAATGAAATCAAATTCACCAATAAATTCTACATAATCTCCACCAAATTTTTTCTTAAACTCATGTAATCCATATAATGGGTTTTCTTTTCTTAAATCACCAATGGTTCCAAATTGATCATAAATTTCAATTCCCTTATGGTAGTAATATTCAATATGAGATTCATAAGTTTTATAGTTCGTATAAGTTTCTGATAGAATATTATGATTTCCAGCATATAAAACCCAAGCTTTATTTCCATATGCAATAATAAAATGGGCACTTAATGTAACTTCATCTCCATATGTTTTTTGATATTCTTCATATTTACGAATATCTTCTTCTATTTTTTCTAATTGTCTTTCTAATTCTTTTCGTTTCGTATTTTGACTTTTACTTGCATTTTCCAATTGCAGCAGTGGATTCAATTCGATTTGTATTGTTTCTTTTTTACTTTGTAATATTGTGATAATTTTTTGTAAATTGGCAATTCCTAAGAATAAATTACAATCATTATGTTCCTTCCAAATATGATATAAATCTCTATAATAATCTATGTCATGTGTAATAAAATCTTTTCTATCTTCTGTAACACGCATAAGATGAAAGAAAGTTTCAATATCTTTTTCTGTGCCAATTTTTACTTCGATACCCAGTTCTTCTGCTTTTTTAATACGCTGTTTGGTTGTTTTAGAAAAGTTATTTTTAATTTCTTCTAATGGTTTTTTGAAATCAATTCGAAATGTATAACGGGGTTGACTTAAATTAAAATTTTTGGTAAATCCCAGATGACGAAATCCTAAGTGAATTAAATCTTTTAAAATTTTATCTCCTGAATAAGGTAATTTTACTGGATTTCCATTACAGTCTTCCTGATGGTATACAATATCAGAATCCAGTTTCATAAAAATTGCCTTTTTCGTCTTGGCATATTTTTTCAGTTCCATTACGAATTGATTTAATAAATTGGAATCATCCATATTCATAACAAATCCACGTGGGATATAGAAATAACAATAATGCATTGGTAATTTTTTTTCAAGCAATAACGTCGCTGCTATTAAGGAATCATTTTCTTTTAGTCCAACATAATGAGGAATAAAATTTTTAGCTTTTCGCGAAAATTCTCCCCAAGCATAACTTTGCAAATAATGTGATTTATAAGGATTATTTTCTACAAATGTTTCATAGGTTTCACGATCTAGATTGCAAATAAATTCCATATGATATCCTCCTACTGAATATTATTATAACATGTAACTTAATATATTATATATCATTTTTATCATTTAAATCATACAGTGATTATGATTTATCCTTGTGTACAAACCATAAAGCAGAAATATTACAATTACTACTAGATGGCTCAGGAGATGGCATATCCATTTTCACTAATACCGGTACATGAAAGGCAGAACCAAATGCAATACAAGTTCCTGGTTGTAAAATTCGCAATTGTTTCATCACTTCTTGCGTTACATTTGGCACCATTTGTTTAATATAATCTACATCAGCTGGATGTAACATCTTAAAAATGAGGAAATTACTACATTGAGAAAGTGAAGTTTCAGAAAGCTCCGAAGGTCTTTGTGAAATCAATCCTAAAAGGACACCATACTTTCTACCTTCTTTTGTAATACGTTCAAATATATTGTATCCTAATAAAAATTTATCATTATCATTTTGGACATAACGATGGGCTTCTTCTAAAATGATATGAAAAGGCATAGATGCACGTTGATTCATATTTTTAGAAAAATCAAATAGTAATTTCGAATAAATTTTTGTAATATTTTTTGCTAATCGATCATCAATATAATTAATGTCAAAATTAATAATTTGGGCTTTTCTTCCATTAGATGCTGTTAATAATTTTTTAATATAGCTAGTACGATCAATATACTCAGGATAATCGAAATAAAAACGATCATCACTTGCTACTAAAGCATGTAATCTAACTTTCAAGATATTGGCTTCATCATAAATTTTTTCACTACTAAAAATTCCTTCTGATATTAAAGCAAAATCAAACGCATCTTGTAAATCTTTCAAAGTGTATAAAAAACTTCCATCTGGTAAGGTTAATTCGTAATCTTCTGTCAAAAATTTCTCCATAAAATCAACAATTAATTCCATTTCACGAATTTTTCCACTAGCATCAATATTCAAACATTGTTTCAAAGGTCTTGTATATCCAGGTTGAAAAACAGGTGTTTCTAAATTCAATTCTTTTGTATTATAGTGAGATAAAACAGAGAATATTTGGTCACGTATTTGTGCAGAAGTTCCACCACTCGATAAAATATCTAAAATGGCTCTTGCGATGATATCATTTTTAATTTTTAATACCATTTGTTCTTCTCGTGCAAATACAGTAACAAGTTTTAAAGCTTTTTCAATCATGACTAATTGTGAATGTTTTTCTGCTCCTAACAATAGTGCAATGTCATCTACTCCAAGCAACCATAAGGGGATTTTGATTAATTCATCCTGTGAATGAATATCTGTTGTGTATGCTTTAAAGGCAATTTCCGGAACAGTTTTATATAAATCATGAAAAGCACTATGATATTCGCCATATGCATCGAAAATAAACAAACTGGCACGATATGGAATTTGCACTTTTTTAGAAAATAAATTTTGGATAATACGCGCCACTCCACATGACTTTCCAGCACCAGTAGATCCAAAAATAGCAAAATGACTATTAAAAAAATCATTAATATGAAATCCAATTGGAATATTTTCATAGATAGGACTCGTACCAATATACAAATCTGTTTCTTCATGATAATCTGTAACACCAATGATTTTTTCAACATCTTTATCAGATACAAATGACACTTTTGACTGAAAAGATGGTTTTTTAATGACTCCAAATACAAATTTTTGGTTTATCATTTCCCCTAGTAACATGATATATGCAACATTATTTTTGATATCGGATATTTCGCCTACTACAGTTCTATCATCGATTAAATATACATGTCTATTCATAATATCTTTATATTGATTGGAATGATTCATTTCTACTAAAACCAAATTATTATCAATTCCTATTATTTTTCCAAACATATACCTCACCCTTTATTCTATATTTCTATTTTACACTATTTTCATTAAAATATCTATACAAAAAAGAGTTTTATATTAAACTCTTTCTGGTATAAACAAGTACATTTGGTAATGTATACACCGTAATCACTTCTGGTTTACCTACCTTAATAAATCCAAGTCCCGAAATGACAATATCTTCCTGTTCTTTGACACGTATGACATGTGGAATGAAGTGAGTTATAGGAGTATTGTGAAATGTACGTACTATTTTTAGTTGGTTAGATACATAAATGGTTAAATTATTTAATTCTGTATCTATTCGAACCCATGATTCAATCCAAATACTTTGTTTGGTTTTAATTTGATAAGTAATTGGCTTGATTTCTTTTTTGGGTAAAATTTTTTTTAAATCAGAAACATTTAATTGTTCACAAATATTTCCTTCTTCTAATATTCCTGGTGTATCTACTAAAATGACATTTTCTGTTAGGGGAATTTCCAAATTTCCTAATGTAGTAGATGATAACATACTGGTTGTAATCGTTTGTTTCAAGTCAGAATAATTTTGAATCATATGATTAATCAATGTAGATTTTCCTGAATTGGTGTATCCAATGACATAAACATACTGGCTGACTTGATATTTATGAATCGCTGCATATAAATCATCTAATCCATAATTTTTATTGGAACTTATAATAATGGTATCTAAGGCTTTTATCCCTAAAATCTCAGTATATGCTTTTAATTTTTCATCTGAAACAGAGAGAGGTAAAATATCTCTTTTGGTAAATACAACAAGTAAATTAGAAGAACAATGTTCACAAATCATTTGAATATTCTGATTCATTTGAAATAAATCAATCACAAGAACGGTTAAATCCCCTGTTTTTTTAATATACTCTAAATTGTCAATAAATTGATTATTGTCTTTCGTAATTCGTTTATACTCATTATAATGTTGTATTCGAAAACATCTTTCACATAAATCTTTGTGTTTGGCATCTGCACAAACATATCCTTCTTTTTTAGGATCATTATTTTGTAATACTGCCCCACAGCCAAGACATTTATTCATAGTATCTTCCTTTGAAAAAGAGATCATGATCACGTAATTTTTTCATCATATGTCGTTCTAACATTCGATTTGGTTTTGTAAAAATTGATTCTTTTAAACTAATTGGATTTACAAGTATTGTAGTAATGCCCACACGGTTTCCACCTAAAACATCCGTCATCATTTGATCCCCGATAATAGCAACTTCATCTTCTTTGAATCGATATTCCTTTAATATACGATAAAAATTTTGGGTAAGCGGTTTTTTTGCGCTTGCACAACAATCGATTTCTAACTCTTCTTTAAATGGTCTTAATCTTTTTTTACCGCTATTAGAAAACAAAATAACACAGAATCCTAATTCTTTTAATTGCGAGAATAATTCTATAATTTTATCATCTGGTTTTTTTGCAGAATAAGGAACGAGTGTATTATCTAAATCAAATAAAAGACATTGAATTCCTTTTTCTTTTAATTTCATATAATCAATGCTGAAAATATTTTTTTGATATATATCAGGAATATACTTTTCCATAAGTTCTACCTACTTCCACTATATTTCATTTTAACATATAAAAATATGAATTTCAATTGCTTTCAAAGAATATATAAATATCCTACTTGAGGTATATTTTCAAATTCTCAATAAAACTGCATATATAGAATAATTAAAAAATATTTTATGTCTTTTCTCCATAAAAAAACCCACCTATCAAAATGAAAATTAAGATGGATTTATAATAACACGTAATCTTGCAATATAAAATGATGATATCAATTTCGCTATATAAGACCCCTTTTTAGGTTTTTATCATGCTTCATTTTGGACTATTTCATATGATATACTAGGTGATTCATATGCCAAATAGACATAATAATTGGTGGGGTATCCGTGGAAAATGGTTTATTGGTTTATTTATTTGTTCCGTTCTTATTTTTTATCAGTTAATTTTAACTTTCTTCATTATTACAAGATTCAATGTATTTCTACTTTGTTTATTTATATTTTTCTTATTATTTTTTATCTTTCACATAATATGGTGATAAAACCATTTCTGTTTTATAAAGAAAATCAATCTGTCTACTGATTTGTTTACACATTTCGTATTCAGTCATATTCCATTCTATTTTATCTGGTAGAGAAATTAAAATAAATAGTAATTTTCTTTCCTCTTCCAATAAAGGATAATTTTTTTCATAATGACTGAGAATACTTTCAAAATCATAATCCAATCCATGTTTTTTATATAATTTATATAAATCATAAATTGGTAAATCTATTCGAGCTTTATCCCAGCTAATCAAATATACATTTTTATTACGAATAAAATGATCTAATTCAAGATGATTATGAAGAACAACAAAACGTTGTTTTCTTTTTGCTTTGATCATGTCAAGCCAATTTTCTAATTCATGACGACAATAATTGATTGCTGAAAATATTTTAGATATATTACGAGCTAATAAATATTCGGAAGGACTCATAAATACTTTGCTTTCAATCATAGTAATAATATCTATGTAATAACTATTCAAGTACTCAATATTATTAGAAATATCTTCGTATATTTTTTTATAATCAGCTTCATCTACCTCACGATAATGAGTCGTTTTATTATGTAATAACGTAACTAAATCAATCATATCCATCATTTTTTGTTCTTCTGGCATATCAATTGATTCTTGATATTCTGTAATTGTATAATCATCGGTACTATCACTAATTATTCTTGGATAATATGAGAAATTTCTTGTCTCTAGATAATCAAATATTGAACTATTATAATTTCTAGTTTTTCCTTTAAAGACAAAAGCACCTTGATCGGTTTCAACTAAATTGGCTTTTCCTAGTTTTTGATAATGATATGGTTTTAAATGATATTTTTTTAAAGTGGCATTTAACTCACGCATGTACTGTTGGAATAATCATTTTATCTCCAATATGAATTTCTTTCATTTCATTATAAGATTCTAATTCTTCTTTTGTAATATTGTATTTTTCTAAAATTGTTTCTAAAGTATCTCCATCTCTTACAATATACACTTTATAGCTTTGATATGTTTCAACACTATCATCCATAGCATCAAATAATGAACTTATTTTTTCATCTTCTGGTTCAATACATCTATCGACTTCTGTTGCTTCTACTGGAACTTCTTCATCACATGCTTCTGATGAAACTGGTTCTAGTAATTCGTTATCTAATGTAGCTTCGGCAAAAGATCGATCAATTACAATTGGTTCCAATTCTTCTGACACCTCCTCATTTTCATCTGTTTGAGATTGTTCCAAAATAAGGGATTCATTTAACCCATCAATTACCACTTCAATATTTACTGAAAGTACATTTTCATTTACAATTTCATAATAAAAATCATTAATATCAATACTTGCCTGATCTACCTCATATTTTTCATCAATGGAAATATCAAATGGTAAATTATATGAAAAAGGTTCTACATGAATACTAGCTTCTGTCATTTTATAGTCTCCACTCACTGTAAAATCTCCGCTGATGGAATTATTTTCTTCCATATGTAAGGTATGGTCAAGTGAAATACTAGTAATTTCTGCGATATTTGTTTTAAAAATAATATCTTTTTTAAAAGGAATTATTTTTTTCATTTTTATGTTCTCCTTTCCTATTCATTCAACTATATGAAAAAAAAAGATAGATTATGACTATCTCTTCAAATCATTGGTGTCAAATAAATAAGTATATAATTGTTTATAATGTTTAATAGGAATATAAGTAATATCCTTTCTAATTTCGTCTGGAATTTCATCTAAATCTTTTTTATTTTCTTCAGGAATGAAAATAGTAGTAATACCATTTCGATGAGCTCCAATACTTTTTTCTTTTAAGCCACCAATCGCTAATACTTTTCCACGTAAAGTAATTTCTCCTGTCATCGCAACGTTATTACTTACTTTTTTACTTGTGAAAGCACTAATAATAGCTGTGGTAAGTGTGATTCCAGCACTCGGTCCATCTTTAGGAATCGCTGCTTCTGGAACATTGATATGAATATCGTTTTCAATCAATTTCTGATAATCAATTCCAAATATCTTGTAATTTGATTTGACATAATTTAAAGCAATCATGGCACTTTCTTTCATCACATCGCCTAGAGAACCAGTTAAAATTAAATTTCCTTTTCCTTCAAAATAATTAACTTCAATTGGCAATGTATCCCCACCAAATGCTGTATAAGCAAGTCCATTGACCACACCTACTTCACCACTTTTGATATGCATATCCGTATATTTTTCTTTTCCTAAATATTCTTTTACTTTTTTCATATCGATAATATATTTATTGACAACAATACGTTTGGTAACCATCGTTGTAATAATTTTACGAATAATAGTTGCGATTTGCCTTTCTAATTCACGTACCCCAGCTTCTTTTGTATAATGACGAATAATTTTAATAATTGCTTCTTTTTTAAACTGAATACCCACGGGATTAACACCATGTTCTTTACATATCTTTGGTACCAAATAATTTTGGGCAATATCAATTTTTTCATATTCTGTATAGCTAGATAAATTGACAATTTCCAAACGATCTTTTAATGCTTCTGGAATATTTTCAATATAGTTTGCGGTTGCAATAAACATAACCTTTGATAAATCATATTCTTCTTCAATATAGTGATCACTGAAATATTTATTTTGTTCGGGATCTAGAATTTCTAATAATACACTAGCAGGATCTCCACGATAATTCTTAGTCATTTTATCAATTTCATCAATTAGAAATACAGGGTTACTACTTTTTGCTTTTTTCAGTGCTGTAATAATGCGACCAGGACTTGCTCCTACATAGGTTCTACGATGTCCAATTAATTCTGCTTCATCACTAATACCGCCAACTGACATTTTCACAAACTTACGATTCATCGCTTCGGCAATACTAAATGCTAAAGAAGTTTTTCCAACACCAGGAGGCCCTACTAAACAAATAATAGGTCCTCTTAAACTATTGGTCATTTGCTTTACCGCTAAATATTCAATAATACGTGTTTTTACAGCTTCAAGACCATTATGAGAACTATCTAATTTTTTTCTAACATCCTCTAAGTCATCATTATCAATCGTATTGTAATTCCAAGGCAAACATAATAGCCATTCAATATAATCTCTCACCACATTAATTTCTGGTGACATAGGAGATAATGTTTCATATTTATGCAACTCAGCATATAATTTATCTTTGATTTTTTCGGGTGCATTTAATTCATCGATACGCTTTTTTAACTGCTCTGTTTCGTCATCTTTAATCGCAGAATCTCCTAATTCTTCTTTGATGAGTTTCATTTTTTCACGAAGTAGATATTCTCTTTGACTATCATCTAATGTTTTTTTTACTTTCAAATCAATTTGATGTTCAATCACAAACATTTCTTCTTCTTCGTGAAGATCATTTAATATCATTTCTAGACGTTCTTTGGGATCCATTGTATTTAAATATAAATTACCACGTTCTAATGGAATTTGTAAATAAGGTACAATAATATCCGTTGCTTTGCTTAAAGAACTAACATCTTGAATAGAAGATAAAATACTATTACCAACATATGGAATTTGTTTGGTATAGTCCTCTAATTCTTTATATAATTTATGAAGATATACTTTTTCTTCTTTTTCATCTAAGTATGGTGCTTCTAGTTTTTCAACAATAGATTCTAGTGCTTCTTCCATTTGATTTAAATTCAAATATTCAACTACATGTGCACGATATAATCCTGTTAAAACAACTCGCATTTTCCCGTTTGGAAGTTCCATTTTATGACTAATTTTACAAACGACACCAATCGTTGGTAGTTCGCCAATTTTTGGTTTTTCTTCTAAAGGATCAATGGGATTGACTAATAATACATTATTGTTATGGAATAGTTCTGCTGTATCTATAATAGTTTTGCTTCCATCATTTTCAAATTCTAAACGAATGTCATTATTTGGAAGTAAAACAATGCCTTTTAGTACAATAACTGGTAAATTTGATTTCAAGCAAATGACACCTCCAAACTAAATTGATTCCTATTATAACACAAAATTAAAAAATGTCTACTGAATTTGACAAACTCAAAAGAAAAAAATCGCTGATTGCGATTTTTATTTTTTGATAAACTCCTTTGGTATTTCATAACTTTGAATTTCTTCTTCAGTTGGTAAATTATTTCCATTGAATGAAAAGTCTTTGATTTGAATATTTCTACATTGATAAAATTTTTCAGCATTAGATACATCTAATAAGAATGAGGCATTGGTACAACAAAACGGAATGGTAAAATAACGAAATGTTCTATTCATTTTTCTTTCTTTTTAAACTATTTTTGTTTGATACATTCAAATAAACATCGATATCCTGTACTTTCTAATTCCTTTGTCGTTTTAATTTGCATCATAAACCCTCTATTTGATAAGTTTTATCATACTATTTATTACGATTAATATACTCTATAATTTCTGGAATGGAATCAGAAACAAAATAACTAGATTGATCTATCAAAGGAGAGAAATGTTCCTGATATAGTTTATCCATAAATTCTAATAATAAATTAAAGTATCCATTTGAATTATAGATGATAATTGGTTTATCAAATTCATGGCACCTTTTACGGTCAATGGCAGTAAATAATTCATCTATTGTACCGATACCACCTGGTAAAAATAGTAAGGCATCACTTTTATTAATTAACTGACTTGTTCGTTCCTCAATATTTTTTGTAGTTATCTCAACACTACACTTTAATTTTTTGAAATCATCTTGATATATTTCTGGGCATATACCTGTGATTTCTCTATGATGATCAAGTGCAATATCATGGGATAGTCCCATTAATCCAGAATGAGCAGTACCAAATATTAAATCATGATCTTTTAATAAAACATTTAATAATTCCTTACAGTCATCAAAATACATATTAGGAATATCATTGCTAGAAGAACAACCTATAAATAGTTTCACTTTTTCACCTCATCACTTTTCATTACCCCTTATATAGCAAAAAGGATAATACTAAGAAAATAGATTCAAAGAAGAAGGATAAAAAGGCAAGCATCAGTACATGGGAACTTCCTCTATTGGCAGGTGTTACACCAGAAACTCGAATCACTTTATCATGAAATATATAATCAGGAGTTTGTCTTAATGAAGATTTTTGTACATCAAACGGATGATAATTAGGAACTTCAATATCTTTTGGTTCTTCATCCACTGATACGAATCCATTTCCTGATTTTTTTACTTTCATATAGCCTACCGCTTCTCCATCAGATTGAGTTTTATGAAAAGATTCTACTGCTTGTTTTAATGTTTGAATAACTTGTTCTAAAGTAAGTAGATTTTCAATGGATTTAGGAAGCATAAGACAATCTTGAAGCTTCTTTGCTTCACGAGTCACTTCTAAATTTTCTAATAAGGTTTTATCATTCATAACACAGACCAGTAATTGCTCTGCATATATCATATCTTGAATATATTTTTGCCTGATATCCTCCATGTTACACTTCCTATTCTTTATGATCGATTTTTTCTACTTCAACATCATTAATGGATTCAAATCGTTTCGTAATTTTTTCTGTCGTGGTATGAATATCTTTGACATCACGACCAACCGATTCAATACTTCTAGATAACTTGTCCCATCTATCCTTATAACGTTTGAATTCCTCATCTAATAGCTTTAATTCACGATGAATGATGGATGCATAAGCATCTCGTTCCATATTTTTCATAATGACTTGAATTGTCGTTAAAGTACTAATTAAAGTGGTAGGACTGGTTAACCATACTCTTTTTTTATAAGCATATTCGATAATATCTGTATGATAAGCTGTAATTTCTGCAAAAATTGCTTCTGCAGGTAAAAATAAAATGGCCTGATCAGAAGTAACTCCTGGGATAATATACTTAGAAGCAATCGCATCGATATGTTTTTTCATATCAGAATGAAACATCTTTTCTGCTTGTTCGCGTATTTCATTTGATACATTTTTATCTACCATCGTACGATAGTTTTCAAGTGGAAATTTGGAATCAATCCCAATTAATCCTAATGGTTCTGGTGCAAACAAAGCACAATCTACAATAGTACCATTTTCTAAAGTATATTGTAATTGATATACTTTCGTATTCTGTTCTCCAAATACATTAGTAAGAATATGTTTTAAATTTACTTCTCCAAAAATTCCTCTTGTTTTTTTATCAGTTAAAACACTTTGTAATGATACAATGTCACTAGATAAATGATCAATTTGTTTCTGGGCCTCATCTATCTTTGATAAACGTTCTAATACGGATGTAAATGTTTGATTGGTTTTTTCAAAATTTTGGTCTAATCTTTCATTGACATGATCATTGATGAAACGAAGTCTATTATCCATGCGTTCTGTTAAAGAATTAAAATCATTGTTCAAATTTTGCGATAAATCACTTTTAAATTCTCCCAATTCTTTTATGGTAGTTGTTTCTAATTTTCCAATACGTTCTGTAATATTAGATTCATTTGTACTTTTCATAAAAGAGATAACTACGAATATTAAAATAATAACCAATAGTCCAATTATAATATACTCCATACAACGTCCTCCTAATCAATATCAAATTTATACATTACAATTTTAGATAATACAAACGCGATTATAATCATACTTCCTAATTTGAGTAATATTCCAATATCTGTAATACTATCAACAAAAGTAGTACCAACATAGCCCCAGAAGTATACTAAAAATATTTTAGAAATAATTAAAGCAAATAAATACTTAATATATTTCATATTAGAAAGTCCCGCTCCAATATTAATGGAAAAAGCTGGGGTAAATGGAATCGAAAGTAAAATAACTAAGTTACTAAATTTCATATGTCCTACTTTATCCATACATTTTTCAATTACTTGTCTTTTTTTTAATTTTGGTTGAATTTTGTTTTTAAGAATACGAAATACTGCAAAACTAAGTGAACAACCCAAAATAGTTGCAAACCAAGATAAACAAAATCCAACTAAATTTCCAAATACCAATATGTTAATTGCGATAAACAATGCAAGCGGTAAAACAGGTATTACTGATTCTAACACAATAATAAAAATTCCTGTAAATAAACTTACCAGATAATTACTGTTTCCCACAATATCTTTTAATAGTTCAATTATATTTTGAATTATTGCTTCCATAAGGTCACCATTCTATTCTATTATAATACATTATGAACCAAATTCACAAGATTATTTCCTATTTTTTGTATGTTGTTTCTATTTTTTTTACAATTTTTTTATTTTTAAAAAGATAGAGAAAATCTCTATCTAATTATGCAATATCCATTCTTCATATCCACCTATAATGTTTGTTACTTTATAACCCATTTTTGTTAAAATTTGACATACTTTATTACTAGTAAGTCCTTTTTGACAATAAATATAATAACGAATATTCGGATTTAAATAATGGCTTGGATTGGCAATTAATTTTTCATAAGGAATATTCACTGCTCCATCCATATGATTATTATTATAACTTTGTACACTTCTTAAATCAATTAAGTGAATAGGACTTGTGATTTGTAACAAATCTGATATGGAAATATTAGATATCATATAACCACCCTACTACATTATATGCAGGGCTATGTATCATACATATGAGATTTGACTAATCATCGTCACTAAAGAAATCATCAAAAAACTGATCATCGGTAATTTCATCTGTGGTAATTGATTTTGGTTGTGATATTTCTTTAATAGAAGAATCTTCCGAAATAATAGTAGTTTGTTCTGTTTCTTTCTTTGCTTTTTCTTGTGCTTCTTTTTCTCTACGCTCTTCTTCTTCTAAAGCTGCAATTTGAGCATCGATACGTTTTACCAAATCATCCACATTAAAGTTATTATTACCCATATTATTTGGTGTTGGAACACCCATTCCTGACATTCTTGGCATATTTGGAAATCCCATTCCCGGCATTCCTGGCATTCCTGACATATTTGGCATAGGACCTTTTCCATTTAACATATCATCCATTTTCTTTTGTCTTTTTTCATTCACTACAGCTTTTAAATCAAATAATTTTACTGGTTGTTTTTCTCTTTGTGGATATTTAGCTTTTCCGTAATCATGTCCCCAAAGGCCTTGTTTTACCATATCATAATTTGGTGTTAATGTAGTCTTAAATGGCATACACCTAGTACGAAGTAAAATCATAGATCCAAATTTCATACGTTGTAAATCACTTACAGTTACAAGTGGTGTACTTGCTGTTTTATCATCTTTTTTGGATTTTACTTCTCCACACATCTTACTAATTTCTTCCAGTGCAGCAAGTTCACTACTAATTAAGTAAATGATATTACCACAGTTACCTTTAATTGTTTCACCATTTTCTTTTCCATACACTTGATATAATTGTGCGAAGTTTTGAATAATAAAGGTAAAACGAATATGACGACTACGTGCTGCTGTAACCATAGTAGTAACATCTTTTAATGGTGGCATATTGGCAAACTCATCCAAAATGAAGTTTGTACGATAAGATAGTTTACCACCTGTTTCTTGTGCTACTCGAATTAATGTTTCATAACATTGTTTTAAGAAAATGGTAACAAGTGAATGATATGTTTTCTTTTCATCTTGAATAACAATGAATACCGCTGTTTTTTTACGTCCGATATCCTCCATATCAAAATCACTACGAGATAACATTTCTGATAGATTTTCTCTAGAAGAGAATAATTTTATCTTTTGTTTAAATACAGATAAAATACTACCTTTTGTATCCGATGGTGCCATTAATGTACTTGCCACATTGATGTATGCTGGAGAACTTTGATCTTTATCACTAAAGTACTCTTTCATATAGGTTGTTCCGCCTATTTTTTCTTCTCCAACAGTTGTCATTAAGTTAATACTATTTAAGTTAATCTGTTCTTCTTTGGCATCGTCAAATAATGCTAAAGCCAATCCTGCAAAATAATCAGCTGAAGTATTTTCCCAGAATGGATCGTTATTTTTTGCAGATTCATCATAAAGAATATTTTTTGCTAAGTCATCTAATAACTCATTGGCTTTATCTGAATTTCCATTTTTGTATAATTCATATGGTAAAGAAAGTGGGTTCCAACAATTTCCGTTTTGAGGATCACGAAAGTTCAATAATACAATATTATATCCTCTTTCTCGTAATTCATTGGCATTGTTTTCATAAATTTCACCTTTTGGATCGGTGATAATCATAGATTCCCCTTTTTTTGCTAATATTTTAACCATTGGTTGTACTAACATTTCGGTTTTTCCAGATCCTGTACTACCAATTACAATATTGTGATACTCACCATTGTCTACCCACAGTTCATGACCATTATTGATTAGTGGAATTCCAGCATATTCACTTTTTTCATCATGTGGATGAACCAATTTTAATTGCTTTTTCATTTCTTTGTCTTTTGCCCAATGTGAATATCCATTTTCCTTTTTTCCTCCAGTTGCAAAACCAATACCTTTTTCACGTTCAAAAAAGTAAGATGAAACACCAGTAATAATGGCAATCATGAAGGCAATATAGAATACCATCGTTGGTGCTAAATATTGTCCTTGAAAAGCAGGTAACGGATTCAATCCATGTAAGGTCGAATCATTTAAGAATGCAACTACATTCAAAATTGCTATTGCAATAAAGTAAAGTAAGGCAATTGAAAATATTATAAATATTACGACATCTTTTGTTTCCGCTCTAAATTTTAATTTCATAACAAAACCTCCTATATTTGGTTGTTTTTCTTTGATATTTTAGAAATCATCCATATAACTAATAACACAATTATAACGAATGATGCAATTACTATAACATAAGTTTGCCAATTTGTGAATGCAAAATTATTTATTTTTTGATTTAAATTGAATACAAGATGAATAGGCTTACTAGCTGCATTATTTTTATCTATATACCAAATATAGGTATTTTTCTTTACCTCATCTGCATTATGTTGCGAAACTTTATAGTTAACTTTTGCCATGATCTTCACTTGATTGAGTTCATTATAATTCTGAAAACATTGAAATTGATTAGAAGTACTTATTGTTACAGTTCCATCTTTTTTTATGATATTAAATGCATCATAACAGTTGTCTATAGTACTATAATCATTATAACTATATTCATTTGTTACTGCGTATCCCGTTTGATTTTCTTCCCTGATAATATCTGTTTTAGGAGAAATCAAAAAGTCCGTATTCATGGTATAATTTAGTGCTTTTTTTTCTAAAGTAGTAACAATGTCATCATTCTCTAATTCGCTATTGGGTAAATAGAAAGTATTGGTTTCAATGATTTTATCATCTTGAAACTCAATTTGATATGTAACATCACAACCAGTTACTAATAACAAACATATTGGCAATATTAAATACCATTTTTTATATTTCATATAAATCCTCCTTAGGATTCTAACAAGTAAATATATCCCGCAAATATATACGATTTCCAACGTCGATGTACTTCTTCTAATGTTAAAGTAACGGTTTGCCATCCATATGGGTTAGAATTACTTTTTTTGGTAGGTATATTTGCTTCTGAAATCGTGATAGTTCCATTTGCATGAACTTCCTCTACTATAGCAACATGCCCAGGTGCTCCAGCATTTTTCCATACCACAATTGCACCTACTTTTGGTTTGGTATAATCTGATGAAGACTGAAATCCTCTAGCACCATTTTGTAAATTCGTGCTGTACCACAATCCTGCATTATTGGCAATATCCCATTTTAGATTACTACCGACATCTGATAAAATTTCATTGGCACGGCCATAGGCATACCAGGTACATTGTCCTGTATATCCACTACTATAAGATCTATTCAAATTAGAAAAGTAAAATTGTGCGCCTTCGCTATTTTTTGCTGGTTGAGAAATACGTTTACGGAACCCATATGGATTTGCAGCACTTAATCCAGGTCCACTCATTTTTGTTAGATTTGTGATTTGGACCCCATCCGAATAGAAGAATGATAATATTTCTCGATAATTACTTCCCTTATCTGCCATATCGGCTGCTGCAAGTTGGCTCATTCCTCGGCCATGTCCACCAGCTGCCCTTGATAGATATTTGTTCGAAATTGTTACAGTATGTTTTTCACCATTTGGTTTTTTTGTATATGTACATGTAGTACTTCCTTTACAATTCCAAGAATCATATTCAGCTGAGAAAATATTTCCTAATGCATCTACTAATATCTCCCCTGCAGTTGCATTGGTAGCTTGTTTTGCAGTAGCAGATGCATTTGCTTTGAAATTTTGAGTATATGAACTATTACCTATAACATTTTGGCATGAGTTAGTTTTATTTAGCACATATGTTCTGGCTGCAACAGCTTGGGCTTTCATAGCTTCTATTGGATATCCATCAAACTCTGCTGTTAAAACTCCAGCTATATAATCTTCTAATGAATATGTTCCAATAATATCAATAATATTTCCCTTATTATCTACCTTACCTACAGTAACACCTGAACATTCAGCATAACCACTAATTCCTGATATTCCAATATTAATACCTAAATAAGCATCGCGTTCTTTTAATATTTCTGCATAAGCTTCTTCTTTTTCTGTAGATGACCATGTACTAATTTCTAAATCATCACGATATAAATCAATATAACCTGAAAGTTTAGTAATATTATCATGATATTTATCCATATCAATCATAGGGCAGCTGTTTCCTGCTGCATTATTTTCTTCATCATTGGTCTCATCGAATCCAAAAGTAGAATCTATTAAAAAATCCATTTCTTGTTTATATTGTGCCAATGAGGTAGATTTTTCTGAACCATACGATGATAATAATTCATCTTCGGCACGATGAAAGAGCAATGTAGCTAACCATGTAGCAGCTACTTCCTCATTTAGTCCTATGGTACTATCTACATTACAGCCTTTATACTTTTCATCTAACTCATTGATTTTATCTTCAATTTTACTACGAAAACTAGCATAAAATTCATATGCAGGTGTTTGCCAGCAATTAGTTGTACTTTTACAATAGCCACTTGACATCAAATATTCTGTTAGAGTTTGTGATACATTGTTATCATCTACTACACCATATGCAAGATAACTCAATAATGGAAATTTGTTATTACTATTTTTATTATTAAAAATCGAAAATAAAAGTATGAATACTATAAGCGTTGTTATGGTAGAGATGGTACCACCAACAATAATTCGTGACAAGCGAGGACTCACTGTAATGACATCAGGAAATCCCAAAAATTCTAATATTTTTTGAGAAATTGTTTTTTTATTTAATTTTTCTTCTACAGCATATCCTGCAACAGATCCTACTATATCTGCAACCGGAGTTGGAACACCTTCTGCTTGTAATGCCGCGGAAGCAGCTTTTGAAACAGCTTGTCCAGCTACTTCTGTTGCTGCATCATGTACTTTTTTTACTGTACTCTGTTTTTGATTTTGGTTATTATTAGAACTAATATCTATTCTTGTATCAGAATCGTTATCTGTACTTGCATCAGAATTACTATCTGGTGTTTCAGCAGAATCTACATTAGATTGCGGTTTTTGCATCTGATTATTTTTATGTGCACGAATCGTGTCTGCAATTCGTTTACCAGTATCACTGCTGATTTTAGAACTGAAATCATGAAAAAAATTTGGGGCTGCAGTGGAAGAAGAGGATACGATTTCTTCTTCTGGTTGTTCAATTTCTTCCTCAACTATTTCAAGAGATTCTTCTTGAATCTCTTCTTGTTCTAATTCTTCATCTTCCACAGTACCACCACCAAACTATTTATATTATTTTATAGTCCTCCACCACTTCCAAAGGAATCTAATTCTTGTTCTGTTACAATTATACTAATCTGCATTCTTCTACTACCACACACAAATAACGCATCCCCTTGATTGTATCTTTTGATATTTTCCTTTTCATTATCATTTAAATCTATCAATTGTGATAAATCTTCTACGGCTTGTTTTTTCAGTCCCATGACTAAATAATAAGAAGCATTATCAAAGATAGCTTTTCCTTGTGTGATTACATCTGGATTACTGAAATCACTTGGTTGTTGTGTAATAATAATAGTTCCCGTATTGTATTTTCTAGATCTTCTTTGAATCTGTGCCAAGAAGTCAGCCCCAAGTGTATTATTACCACTTAATAACACATGTGCTTCATCTACCATTAATACAGTATTGACTCTTTTATCTAATGTAAGACCCCAAGCATATTTCAAAATATTAAAGAATAATGCATTTCTTATATTTGTATCTGCATTCATAAGTTCACGAATATTGAACACAATGAAATCACTTTGAGATGTAATAGTTGTATGCCCATCAAAATAATATTTTAATTCTTTTACGATTGGGCGAACTTTCAATTCTAATTTTTCCATGATTTCTTTTTCATGGGTTGGTTCCGTCATAGAAGCTAAACGTCCTTTAATAGTTGCATAAACATCTTTAAAGGTTGGATAATCTATTGATTTCAATTGTGTAAAATCTGATTCAAAACTAATATTGAAACGTCTATAAGTTTCTTGTACTACTTCACTAAACATGTTAAGAACATCTTCTTCAATTCTAGGATCATAATATTTCATGAACGCTTTAATACTTTGTAGTGTTCTCGTTAAAACTGTATAACCTAAGCCACCTTCGATTTCTTCATCATCGGCATCAATAATAACTTCTAGTGGATTGACCATACCAAATTCTCCACCTTTTCCAAGGTCGATGAAATCTCCTCCATAACGTCGTGCCATATCTTCTAGTTCTCCTTCTGGATCAATAATTACTAACTGACAATTGTTACGGATATGTGTTCTTAGTAATATTTTTGCAGCAGTGGATTTTCCACTACCAGATGTTCCTAAAATAATCATATTGGCATTATTACGGTTGTGTTCTTTTCGAATTTGATATAAAAATTGATTGAATAGAATAACTCCTCCGGAAAAGTCTACACCAAGTAATGCAGAAAGTCCTGGATCTTTAATACTATCAAATATAAATGGATACATAGCCGCAATAGTAGGAGCTGGAATTGGTGTTCCGATTCTAGATTCAATATCTTGGCTCGGAAAAATTGGTAAAATTGATTTTAATACTTTTTCTTGTTCAAATCGCAATGGGAACGCTCTCATTTCCATTGCTTCTAAGTAACTGCGTACTTGTAATTTCTTAGTGTTTAATTCATCTTCACTATTTGCTGTAATCATAATATGCATTTGAAAATCATAAATTTTTGCTTGTGATGCAGCCAATTGTGAAATAAATTGTTCTAAAGATTCATAATCTTGACGAATTCTTTCTTGTATCGTACGATCGTTTGTATCTTGAAATCTTACTTTTAAGTCCGCAATTTCTTTGTTTAACATTTTACTAATTACACTAAATGGTAAAGGAATATGTTTAATGACAACTTTGATTCCAGACATACTTGTTAATGAAGATAGATATCCTGGTTGAATATATCGTGGATAGGAAATTACTGTTAATATTGTGGCATATTTATCACTGATAATAAAGGAATTGGATTTAAATTCAAGACCTTTTGGAGCAATTTGACTTTTTACATCCATTATGCCACCACCGTTCCAAACGTAGTCGTCTGACCACCATTTAAGAAATTGTCTAGTATAATTCTTAAGTCATCATTGGTAACCTGATGAGAATTTAGTCCTGCACTTGCAAAAGCATTAATCAATTGACGAATTCTTTTAGCAATAACATCATTATTTTTTTCTTTAAACAATAAGAAATATTCTGTATCTACAATATTGTTATTCATAAACAAATTTGCTTTATTAATATCTTCCATAATCAATTTTCTCTTTACTTGATCATTTACAGAATTAAATAGTAATTGTAATTGTGATAAATATACATTAATATCTACTGGACGATCTGCTGCAATAATCCAAAATTCATAATCAATCATGTTATACACATTTTTTAGATTATTAATGATTGCTGTTTGTGTGTCGTAATCAGCAATGAAAATGTTCCTTGGCATAATTTTGATTCCACTTACTTTTTCATTACTGTCCAATATAATCATACCATTTGTAATACTTTTAATAGGTACAAATTGTTCTGTATATTTACTTCTGTTCTTTTTGTTCTTCATCTGTTACACACCAACCTTTCCACACGAATCTTTGTCGTGTTGTAAAGAAATTCCAAACCCCTATTATAACTGTCAATACATTGTGATAATTAGGCACTGGAAAGACCAGAAAACCTGTTATCAATGCTGGTGCAATAGAAATAAGTGCCAACATTGTATCACTAATTGGAAGAAACATCATTAGTAATAATGTAATACCAATGCCACTTCCAAATAATATGAGATCAAATGGGTAAAATAGCCCAAATATCATCATTGATTTTTTTGAATTTGCCGGTATCAAAAAATTCATTTATCCATCCCCTTTTACTTATATTTTTTTGTTTATCTTGGTTTGATGCCATGTTTATTTGCCATCTTTCTTTGGTTAGCTTCTGCCTTTCTATAATCTCCTTGTGGTGATCGATCCAATTGTCCAAATCTTTCTGTTTGTCCTTTTTGACTTTTGAATGTCTCAATATCTTTTTCGATTGCACTAATTTCAGTTCTAATTTCATCTTCATAATTCTTATTTGATACATATCTTTCAAGGAACTTATAATCTTCTTTATAACCTTCTAGCACTTGTTCTGCACGTGAAATGTCTTGATGATATCGACGATGAGATTCTTCAGCACGATCACGGTCTAATTGAATCTGTTTTAAATATGCTCCTTCGTTATTTTCAAATTGTTTAATAATATTTTCTGCGTCTAAACGTTTAGGTGCATCAATAGAACGTCCTGTTTTAGGGTCGATAACAGAAGATGACGGTTCACTTAATATTTTTTTAGCCGAATTATATCTTTCCATTTCTTGATTAAATTTATTGATACTATCTTGATATTTATCTATTTCACTTGCACTATTTTTTCTCAATTCTTCAATCTTAGCAGTTTGATCTGCTATATTATGATTCACTTGATTTTGAGTACCTGATATATCATGGACATTGTATCCCTTATTGCTAAGTGTCAATGCGAGTTCAGAACTCATTCTTTCAGAGTCATTTAATGCAGATCGGCGATCATTTAAGTTTGCGTAAGCAAGACTCAAGTTGTCTTTAATTTTTTTAACTTCAAGTTCAGCTGCATCATGCACTAAAAGTTTGGATACAGAAAGTCTAGCCATCTCATTACCCGTTAGGTTTTTATATTGCTCTTGCATACCTTTCGTAAATGAGAACTTACCTTCTTTGAAACCGTTTTGCATACCACCTACAGCACCTATGATGGTTCCTCTTTTAGCCATACCTACTTGTTGTCCAGCAATATGTCCTGCAATCGCTCCACCTATCATTCCAGTTGTAGTACCCAATGCTTTTCCTGGAACACTACTAATTGTTTTTCCTCCAAGAGCTTCTTCTTTGATTTTTTTGATTGGATTTAATATCAAATGACTATCTAATTTAATACCTAAAATATTTTCTATCAATTTTGGCAATTGTTTTGCGAATATGAAAGCACCGATAATAACAAATAATTCTACCCATAGTTTATGACTTCCTACTTGTGCAAATATATTTTGGTTTACAATCAATTCAATAATACTAACCGCAAAGAACAATCCTACTAAACGTATAAATAAAGATGCCCATGTTTTACCTACCTCTTTCAACCATTTTTTAAACATTCCATCTTTACCAGATTTTGGATCTATATATGATATGATAGGCACTGGTGCAATAATTTGCAAAAATCCTAATTTAATACAACGTACGGCAATATCAAAACAGAATGAAATGAAAATGAGTAAAACAATAATTCCTGTTATAGTTGAAAGAAAAAATTTATAATCTATAACATATGTATCTTTTATTCCATTTGGTGCTGAATTTAAAATAGAAAGATTCAATGTATATAGTGCTACTTGAGCATTTCCATTTGTTCCAATTTCACAATAAGAAGCAATGTCATCTCTACTATTCCCCCTTGATGACTCTATTTGATAAAAAGGTCTAAAAATTAAAAGAGAAATAAAATTTCCATCTGTATTGGTGGAAGACATGTTAAATCCTTCCTCCTCACATTTGGATGACATATAATAGCTCTTATTACCCTCTAATGTTTCCTCTGGCCTACCCAAAATAAATTTGGGAATAATATTATCTTCAAGAATGGCATTTTGTGCTTGATATAATTTTGTAAAAGCAGTTGGAGTTATTATAATCAACATCAGTACTATCAATACATTCGCTATGATTTTTTGAGCACCTTTAGATTTATCAGTCATTCCATCTGGATTGACTAAATAAGAAATTAAAGAAAAAGAAACTTTAAATAACATAATAATGGCAAGTAAGCCATAAATTCTACCTGTAATATCTTGAACACTTTTGCTATCTGGTGAAAATATTTCAATCTTGGTAATTTGTAATATAATGTCGTATACAATTGCAATTAATGAAAAAATAATATTATCAATTACTCCAAATACATTACGAACCCCGTCTAAAATCCATGATTCTGTCATTTAAACCCTCCTTTCTTTAAAATAACGAACAAAATATTTGGCCTCGATCAATACCATAGGGTACTAAGACACCGCTTAAGTCAATAATATATGCTAATAACATCGGTAATAGAATAATCACAACACCAATAATTAACCTTTTCAATAATTTGCTTCCTGCAGCTTTAAAATTTTTTTCTTCTCCAGATAATACAATTCCTGTAAAATCAATGATTGTCATAATAATAATTATTATTGGAACTGCAATTTGAATCAGATCAATTATCCACTGTACAATTGGAGTAGTGTTATCGCCTAAAAGATTACAACCGGTTACTTGATCACTTGCTCCTACATTTTCTATATTACAAATCATTAATAACATGATAATAATACTTATAATTTTCACTGTTTTTTTCATCTCAATCACCCATATATTTTTCCACATATACATTATAACATAAAAAAAAAGAATAAGAAATATTTATCTTATTACTTTTTAAATTTTGAAATTTATTATTCAGTAGTAGTACAATTACCGTTGATAAAGCAGTTAAGACAACTTTTTGTTCCACCTTTTTCTTCTACAACATCGGCATCTACAATTTGGAATATCCATTGTACAATTGCAACAATGAAGAATACAATTACGGCATATAAAATTCTTTTAATTAATCTTGTTTGGGAACTCTTCATTTCCTTTTCATCATTTGACATAACAGCTTTTCCAAGATCAATCATACCAAAGATGATCAATAAAATTGGGATCCCAATTTTAATAATTGTGATTACTGTACTAATTGTTCCAGGAACAATATAATCAATTGATCCATTTAATCCATTACAAGTTACCATTTTTAATACGTTCAACATTTGAAAACCTCCTATAAAACTTTCTATAAAGCTTTTGCTTTAACACTATTACTATACCTTTTTTTTCTTTGTTTGTCAATGTTTTATTTTCCAAACAAACCTAAAATACTATTTTTCTTTTCTTGTTCATCTGTTTGTTGCTTTGTAAAACCTAATCTTACTAATAATAAGTTTAATGCATGAATGCTTTTTTCTCGTTCATCAAGTGGTGGCATGTTGTAATAAATTTTTGAACCAGATTCATATTCGAAATCCAATACATCTTTTGCATTTAATAAACTTTGATTTAAAATGATTTTTTTATTTTTAAGTTCTTTGAATGCATTACTATTAACAAGCATTAATTTATTTAATTTAATGATAGATGGTTCTACTAAATAAAGCACTTCATCACATAAGTCTTCAGCTTCTTTGCTATCGTTAATATCAATCAAAATCGTATTACAATAGCTATACTTAGAAATTGTATCAGAGAGTTCTGTATTTGGAATAGAAATTAGTTTTTTATCGTTGAAATAGCGAAAATCGCTTTTATTGATCTCTAAAGCTACCACAGAATAATTTTTTTCTAATTGTTTTACCATCATATAAATTAAAGTAGTTGCACCAGATTGTTTGGTTACATTTTTTACTCCAATAATTTTTGTTCCAACTATTGGTTCTACTTCAACATGTTTTTCTACTACTACTTGTTGTGGTTGGTTATTGTCGATTTGATGAATATGGGCAACATCACGATATGTATTTGGATTATTGTATAAATACATAATACCTTCTACATTTTTTGTAAAGTTATAAATTCCCATTGAAATCAATTTAGACAAGTATTCATTAGAACCGCTTTCTTCAGAATCATCTAATAATAAAATAACTTTATCCATATCTAATGCTATAGATAATTTTTGTAATGTTCTTATATCTTTATAATTTTTGATTGCAGTAATGTCTAAAATCATTCTTTGAAAAAAGAAATTTCGAAATTGTGACACAATATCATCAACATCAAATTCTCCTTCTAAAGTCTTAATGATATCAATACCGAGATTTTGTAACATTGATTGCTGCTTGTTTGCTATAATAACATTCATGAGACTGATATCCTCCCTTTTTATCTTAAAATGCCTAGTATTTTGGTTTCCCCATATACAGGAAATTCTAAAGACTGCCCTATGATTGGTAAATCAAAATACATGTAGGCTGCAACACCATAATATTTACCTTTTGGTGTTTCATATTCATAAACACAATAACGATAAGAATTAAAAGTCATAGTCAATGATTCTTTTCCATTACGTATATCGCATCCTTTGTTACTTGTATTTACACGATAACCCATTTCTCCTAATGTTGAAGAAATTTCAGTAACCGCATCTGTGTTATAATCTTCATACTTTTCAATAATATCTACAATTCTATTCTTTACTTTAAATGCTTTTGAATATGTTAATGAACCTGCAAAAAAGAAAATAAAGATTACAACAAAAACAATTACGATGTTGAATATATATGCATTTGCAATGGATTCTTTCATTTCATCACCTCTTACTTCTGCGTAAATTCATAAATACGTTCTGTTTCTGCATAAACAGGAAGTGAAAATGTACCGCTTGCTATAGGAATATCCATATAAATATATGTTACAATTCCATAGGTAAAATATCCATCTTTTTTTGGATATTCATAGATACAATATTTATAATTTGTTCCAAATTCTTTAATTGGAGAATAGGTTTTTCCATTATGTTTTCTCTCTGAACAACTTATATTACCATCTTTACTGATACGATAACCTAAATTGCTAAGTGAAGTTTCAATTTCTGCTGCAGATAATGTGTTATAACCTTCATACTTTTCCAATAAATTTGCAATCTTACCATTCATTTTGTAAGATTTCATATAACTTAATGTTGCCGCTAGGAAACAAAAAGTGATTACAATAAAAATAATAATCACATTATAGAGAAAAGTACTTCCAATCGCTTGTCTCATATCCTACACCACCTAAAATTATGTCTGATTTTTATTGAGCTTGAGTACATTGTCCATTTTCCCAAATACCACCGTTGTTATGACATTCACTTCTTTCTCTTGTATTATTCATCATATTTGTAATAATTGGTGTAGCAACTGCAACAATAACACCAATCAAAATGATGGTTACAACAGTCATATTTGCTTCTCCTGTTACTTCTTTCATTCTATCACCACCTTATACTTTCTATAGTAATAGTATAACACGTTTTATTTGAATTATCAATTTTTTACTAAATACTTTACTATTTTTGACATATTTTTATATTATTCGATTTTTTTTGAAATATGATTTGAAAATATATGATTATTTTACTATTGTTTTAAAAATTTCAAAACATTTAAAAAGAACCTTATGATTCTTTTAACACTTCAATTTCAGCAATCGATAGTGACGTACATTTTGAAATCACTTCAATTGGGATTCCTTCTTTATACATCGCTCTTGCTACTTCTTTTTGATTCTCTATCTTTCCTTCTTCTAAACCAATACTTTTACCCTCTTTTAAAC
>CANQWB010000012.1 GCA_947627435.1 uncultured Bacilli bacterium | reverse complement strand
GCCCAATAAATCCGGATAACGCTCGCCCCCTACGTATTACCGCGGCTGCTGGCACGTAGTTAGCCGGGGCTTTCTGGCAGAGTACCGTCAGCACACTATCATTACCTATAGTGTGGTTTCTTTCTCTACAACAGAGTTTTACGACCCATAGGGCCTTCATCACTCACGCGGCATTGCTCGTTCAGGGTTTCCCCCATTGACGAATATTCCTAACTGCTGTCTCCCGTAGGAGTCTGGGCCGTGTCTCAGTCCCAGTGTGTCCGATCAGCCTCTCAGCTCGGATATGCATCGTTGCCTTGGTAGGCCATTACCCCACCAACAAGCTAATACAACGCAAGCCCATCTCGAAGTGAAGCCGAAGCTCCTTTTAGCATATCTACTTGTGTAAATATGAATCATCCGGTATTAGCAATCATTTCTAATTGTTGTCCCAGTCTCCGAGGTAGGTTACCCACGTGTTACTCACCCGTCTGCCACTAAGTGGGAATCTATTTCCAGTTTTGTGCAAGCACGCAACTTTCTATAGGCCACTCCGTTCGACTTGCATGTCTTAGGCATGCCGCCAGCGTTCATCCTGAGCCAGGATCAAACTCTCCAAAAAAAAATAATTTTTGTTCATTTGAATTGTTTTATCCTAACTTTCGAATTGACTTTTTGCTCAGTTTTCAAAGATCATTTCATGCTTTCTTGGTCAAAGCACTACTAATATATCAAATGTTGCCTTTCGTGTCAAGAACTTTTTTGACTTTTTTACATTTTTCTTTCTTTTTCGATTTCATCTGCCAAATTTTGACAATTTGAAGTGTTTTATTTCACAAATAACATCGAAATTCGAAACAAAAATAAAAAACCTAAGTTGTATGATTTTGCAGTTCTTTTTTCGTGAAAGCACCATTAATATAACAGAAGAAAATGGTTGTGTCAAGAACTTTTTTTCAGTTTTTGAAAAAATTCTTAACTTCTCTTAATTATATGTCAAAATGATGTATATATTCATAAATTTAATTTGTTTTTAAATTTTCGTAGATTGCATGATAATTCTTATTTGGTTCCGCCTGAAATATAGGAGAACCATTTTTATATAAATGTATGAGTTCATTCAGTCCATTATGAACAGCTTCATCTAATTGTTCAGAATAATGCATCAGCTGTTTGTGATATTTATATTCCATACGATCTAAAATACGATAATCTCCAGATGGATATATGCGAATATCTAAATCGTAGTCAATATATTTAATCGCACCCTCTTCTATAATATAAGGTGATTCTATATTACAATAATAAGATATGCCATCTTTCTTTAATTGTGCAATCACGTTATACCATTTGTTATGGAAAAAATAAATCACAGCCGGTTCTTTGGTACGCCAAGTTCTACCGTCTGCTTCAGTTACTAAAGTATGATCATTGCCAAAAACAATATATTCTTTTTTGATATCAAGTACAATAGCTTCTTCCCAAGTACAGTGAATTTTGCCATCATGCTTATAACAATGGATTTGAAATTGATCGCCGATACAAATTTGTTTCATTGCTTTCGCCTTCTTCCTAATATTCATTATACAAAATTTTCAGCAAAAAGAAAAGAAGCATTTTCACTTTGTTAAATAGCGAATGGCTTCTTGTAATTGATTGTCATTATCATCCGTTGGATCTGTATAATATGTTTCATCTAATGTGATTTCAATATCTGGTACAATACCTGTTTTATGAATCCAATTGCCATTTGGTGTTAACCACTTTTTCGTTGTAAATTTATATTCTATAGATTCATCGACCGTCACCAATTTTTGCACAGTCCCTTTACCATAACTTGTAGTACCAATAACGGTTGCCCCATAGGATTCTTTCAAAGCTGCAGTGAGTAATTCAGCTGCTGAAGCACTAGCTCCATCTTGTAAGACTACAATCGGATAGGTTTTTGTTTTCTCTCCAGTTGAATAATATTTTGTCACGCCTTCTTTGGTTTCAATTTGATAAATCACTTTTGTTTTATCCAAAAATAAACTAACTATATCAACTGCAGTTGTCAAATGTCCACCAGAATTTTGTCGTACATCAATAATTATAGAATCCATATTTTGTTTTTCTAACGATTCTAATTCATCTTGAAATTGTGTACTTGTTGTGCTTGAAAAAATACTAAAATAAATATATCCTACTTTTTTTCCATTTTGTTCAAACACTTTGGAAGAAACAGATGGAATTTCAACAATCTCTTTTTGTACTGATATTTTCATCTCTTCTGTATTACGTAAAATGGTCAAAGTAAATGTATCTAATTCATTTTCTTTGACATATGATGTTAATTCAGACTTATCTTTTCCAATTAAACTTTCATCATTAATAGCTGTAATGATATCTCCCACTTCAATTCCCGCTTTTTTAGCAGGAGAAGCATCAAATACACCTACCACTACAATATTACCATCACTATTATTTACAATCTCAATTCCAATTCCACTATAATTTCCATCAAGTGACATATTAAAATCTTCCGCATCTTCTTCATCAATAAATGTTGAGAATGGATCATCTAAAGCATTTACCATTCCTGCAATTGCGCCATCCAATAGTATTTCATCATCAATATCCTCGTAATAATGATCTTTTATATATTGATAGTGTTGCCATATTTTTTTAACAGTCTCATTTTCCATTTGTTTACTTGTATTTGGAAAAAAATGTTCGGAAACGGCAAAGCCCATTAGGACACTTACAACGCAAGTCATTACAATAAGAAAAACAACTTCTGCTGTATGAAATGTATTTTTATTATCTGTATTTCTTATCATAATATCACCTTCTTCACTATAACATATTTTTATATTTTATGTCTATGTTTTCAAAACAAGTGGACATTTTTTGACAAAAAAGTAGTCAAGATAGACTACTGATTAATTGCTTTTAAATATTCCAATATACTATCACTTGTTGCATAATATTCTATTAATGTATGATCTTGTATTTTTAAAAGTGTAGTATCTGTGAATTGAAGTGCATTTGGGTCAAATGAAGCAACTTCTCCTACAAATCTTTGATTGAATGCTGAGGTCAAATCTACTGTATAGTAAGCACATCCAGTCTCTTTTGATGAAAATTGTAAAAGAAGATCTTCAAACAAAGATAAATATGGGTCTTCTTCTCCTTTTACTAATACAAAATATTCATTTTCTTTTTGATCGTATAATTTTGATAAAATAATCTCATCATATTGAATAACAGATGGTATGGATTCTGCTGAAGGATATTGTGCTTTTTTATCGTTTGTCGTAATCATTGTAATCATATAAAATATAATAAAGATAATTACAATAATTCCAATTATACGAATTAATCTACCTACTTCATTTGTATTCATTTTTTCCATATTATCACCTGTGTATGATTATATCATAATTTAAAAAAAATAGATATAGAAAATATCTATTTCATATTGACAACTGGAATCACACTGATAGATTGTACTACTTGTAACAATTCATCTCCGTTCAATGTATCCGATACAGCATAATATTCAATGCCATTACTAATCCAGTTAGCCGAATTCTCAGTAATACTACCAATAGTATCTAATAATAATTCTGGTTCTCCATATACAGGAATAATGGTCATATCATCTTCTACGGTTACAGTTTCTTCTACTAACATAAATGGAGAAGCTCCACCAAATGTAAGTATAATACGTTCTCCGTCTTCTTTTTTAACAATATCTTGACTTTCTAAGTAAGTATTAACAGGCATATACATTGGATAAATTACATCATCAATTGTTTTTGAGGTTTCTTCTATGGTTTCTGTTGTTTTCATATTTTGACTAAGTTCAAAGTAATCTTTATCAAATGTGGCGCCCATATCAATATGTTTAAATGTCATTCGCATACGAACGATATTTTCATCGTTTAATACTTCTACTTTTTGAATATTGCCTTTCTTATCTACATAAATTTTTTGTTTTTTCAAATTTTTATTATTCGCATAATTGACAGATGTATTAATAATATAGTTATCATCTTTTTGTTCTATCGTTTTAGAATTATCATTTTTGATATCTTTGACTAATATTTGTAACAAATAACTTTGGGAATTATTATAAGGCCAGTCACTTTGAAATTTAAAGCTTTTGTTTAAACTTGGTGTCAAAACATATACACCTTCCATATTTCTCAATATAATCTGTTCATGATTATTAATTTTATTTTTTAAACTGACACGAAAATAATCTTCTTCTTTATAAGAGACCTCAACATCATATTGATAACTATCTTCATTATTAATAATTTCAAGTTCACCTGTAACATGATAACTTTTTGCTTTTTCTATCTTCTCAATTAATGTATGAGTAATATCTTTATTTCCCTTTCCAAAACAACCTGTTACCAGCAAACAACACAATATTCCAATCCCTATTAATTTGCTTTTCACTCTTTCACCTCTTATCATAGTTCACTAAATTATATGGACAATGTAAAAATTTATGAATAATTTTTATAAATTGGGTAAATATAATAGTAAGATAGAAAGGAGAATCATATGGAAGCATTACAAAAAATAGCTTTAGTCTTCACAATCATCGGTGCGATTGTATGGGGAATGATTGGATTATTCGATTTTAATATTATCGATGCACTATTCAAAGATATGTACATTATCGCCAGAATTATCTACATTATTGTAGGAATTTGTGGACTAATTAATATAGGACTTCTTTTCAATCATATTGAATCAAAATAAAACCTTCACAATGGAAGGTTTTTTTAATTTCTTGTCAATGTAATTTTAATTTTCTTTGTTTTAGAAGTATATTTTACTTTAGGATCTGTTCCTTCTACATGTACTTCTACTTCATATTCTCCTGGTTCTGTATATTCCTCTAAATCTACATAAGCAGTAATATCTGTACTACGAATCGCTTCGATAACAGATGTAACTCCTTTTAGATTTACAGTGATATTAGCAGCTTGACTATTTCCCGCTTGTGGACTCAATCCGTCTGCCACATTTCTTGGGTCTACTGTAATATTGTCAATATCTCTACTATCCACTGTATCTAAGATTACATTGATCGTTACATTATTCACAGAAAGAGAACGAACTCCTACTGGTTTTGGAATGTCCACTTTATATTCTTTATTAGATTTTAAATCAGTAACATCAATTTCAATTGGAATAGAATTCAGAGATTCTAATGCTGTTGCGTCGCCATATACAGTCACTCTTGTTACACTCGTGTTAAATGCACTAATTGCTTGCCCAAAACTAACTTCTCCAACAGGAATAATTTTAAGTGGAACTTCTTTGCTTGGAGAAGAAATAACAATATCGACATCAATTTTTTCTGGAACAATTTCTACATCTACAACATTACCTTCCGCATCATAAGCTTTTAAAGGTACGTCTTTTAATGTAGTTGTTCCTACTTCAGTAGAAACTAAATTATTGATATCAACTAATGCTTTTACAGACACCACTTTTTTTAATTGATGTTCAGCACCTTTAATTACAATTTTATCAGTATCATATAAAACTTGATCAATGGAATATTTTGAATCTAAACTATCTTGATTCAAAATATCAACTGACAAAGTCCTAGTTTCAGATACTTTTTGATAAATTACAACGGTTGCAACAGAAGGATTAACCATGTGTTCTATTTTTCCAGCATTTTGTGTATATTCTAAATTTACTTTATGTGTTCCCGGCTTTAATCCACTTAAATCCACAGTTACATTATGAGATGATGACTGTTTTGCAATATATAAATCCGTTTTACTTCCAATTAATGTAATATCTACTGTTTCAGGAAGTCCTTCAATCACATAAGCTTCTTCATTATAAATTACATTCACTGGTCTATCTTTTAATACTTCTGCAGAATTATCTGTAAACAAAATAATTTTTTGATCAATTACGATAAAAATCAAAATTGCTAAAAATAATGATACATATAATAAAGTATTTGTTTTAGATAACCAATTTTCAAATTTTTTACCAGAACGATCAAATTTAGATGTCGTATATACAACTAGCTTAGTAATAGGGACTACAATTTTTTTATCAATAAAACGAGCTAATTTTCGGCATACGATTCTAATTGTCCGAAGGAGTTTCTTCACTATTCTCTGCCTCCTCTTCATATTCCTCTTCATCTAATAACAATGATTTTTTAGGTCTTAATTCTTCTAACAAAATCATTTTTACGTCATCAATAGTTAAGTTATAGTTTAATTCCCCATTCATCGCAATCGAAAGTCTTCCTGTCTCCTCTGAAACAACTAATGCGATACAATCTCCTGTTTCAGAAATTCCTAATGCAGCGCGGTGACGTGTTCCTAAACGCTTACTAATTTTTAAATTATCGCTTGTTGGAAATACAGCCCCTGCACTTGTAATTTTATCTCCTTGAATGATAACACCACCATCGTGTAATGGGTTGTTTGGGAAGAAAATAGATACCAATAAATCAGCAGAAATATCAGCATAAATTTTCTTTGATTTTTGAATATATTCGTTCAAACTATTATCTCTTTCAATGATAATTAAAGCACCAATACGGTCTTTTTTTAAAGCCTCCATTGCCCCTGTAATTTCATAAACCATTTTTTCACGTTCATCAACTGTTAGTACTTTATGTCGCCCTAACAATTGACTTCTTCCTAATTGTTCTAAGACATTACGAATTTCTGGTTGAAAAATTACAATCAAAGCAAGTGGTCCCCACGTAATTACATAATCAAGTAAATAACCAATTGTAACTAAATCTAACAAATCGCTAATTAACTTAATCACTACAATAATTAATATTCCCTTAAATAGTAGGACCATTTTTACATTTTTTCTAATATTTTTTAAAATGTAGTATAATGCCAACCAAACTAATATTACATCAATTAATTTTGTAATAAAAGTCATTATATTATCAAAAGTCATATTCTACCTCCATTATTTACTTTTCAATTATATCACAGTTATGAGATTTTGAAAATAACTCTCTTCCAATTCATGAAAAAACAGAAAGACTACTTCTGTCACACAATACTTATTTATATGCATAAGATATTGCTGCTTTCTTTCCTATATCCCCATTACCATGAATCATTCTATCAATGGAAATCCTTTTTTATATTTATTCTCGATTCACTTCAATAAAAAAAGGGGAGACCCCCTTTGTTAAAACACAAACTATCTTATGATTGATTTTTATAGTTTTGTAATTTAGAATTTCCAAATATCATCGTCATTCATATCATCTTTTAAGGAATCAATATTAGGCAAATCCATATCAATTTCGCTACTATTTGAATTGTTTTTATATGTATTAGGAGTACCATCTAATCCAGAGTACAAATCCTCTGGAATTTCATCCGTCTCTTCTTCTTTCTTTAATTGTTCATAATGAATATCATTTGATTCTTCCTTTGGTTCCTCAACAGGTACACTGTCTGATTCTTCTTCTACCTTAGGCTCCGCAATTTCAATTGCATCTAAATTAGCCATTGGTTCTTCCTCTACTTCATTCGGCATAGATTCTAATTCGTCATCCAATAAAACTTCTTCTGTTGGAATTGATTCTGTTTGTGTAATAGGAGCAGCCTGCTCTTTTTTTTCTTTTTTGTTTGTCGTCTTTCCAAACTCTGTTTTTTCAGCAAAATAACCAATTACGGTCATTAAAATCACTACACCGCCTAATATAAACCATATATAATTTTCTATCACAAAATCCACATATTCCATACTTTTTATCCTCCTATTCTCTATATTATCATAACATCAAATACGTAATCTGACAATATTTTTTTAATCTTCTAAATAATTTTCTCCTTTAAAAGGTTCTGTACACAACAAGTTAGGAAAGTTTTGTTGACGAAGTACTTCATATAACATAATTGCAACCGCATTAGACACATTAAGTGCACGTATATTTGCATTCATAGGAATACGCATACAATGGTCTAAATCTTCTTGTAAAATCTCTTTAGGAATTCCTGTACTTTCTTTTCCAAAAATAAGATAAATATTTTCATTGGTATCAGAATAATTAAAACTTGTATGTGGTTTTTTCCCATAACGGGTCAAATAATAATATGTTCCTTTATTTTTAGATCGAAAATCCTCAAAATTTGGATACACTGTATAATCACAATATTTTAAATAATTTACCGCTGATCGTTTCAAATACTTTTCATCCAATGAAAATCCAAGAGGTTCAATCAAATGTAATTTCGCACCAGTTCCAGCACATGTACGCATAATATTACCTGTGTTTTGTGGAATCTCTGGTTCAAATAATACAATATGAATCATTCACTATCCAACTCATTCTTAATATACTCTATGACATCTCTTGGTTTTCGTTCCTGATCTGTTGTATATAAAACTGAAACGACTTGGCGATCGCGAACTACAAATACATTAGGATAGATAAATTGATGAAGTGTCACAGTACTTGCAAACATACCTTGTTTCCAATTTTGAAAAAAAGATGAACTTAATTTATACACATCCATGTATACAATATTTTTGGCTAAATTTTCATTTAAAATAAGTGTTTTTAACTCATTTTCAAAAGACGCATAATTAGAATCCGTACTATCAGATATATAGATAATCGTATCTGGATTATCTAACAAGTAATTAGATAATTCACTTTCTTTGAGTTCTGATAAAAAATTCATTCTTACATGTGTACTATTTTCATATTCTTTTCTTTTTTCAAAATATGATACTAAAACATATAATAAAACAAAGGTCAAAATTGCCACTATGGCTAAAATAAAATAATTACGAGTTGGAATATTTCTTGTGTGCATATAGACACCACCATTCTATTGTTATTTTAACATACGAATATGCGATTGACAATTTTTTATGCATCAATTACTTAATAAATTTCATCATTCGTTGGAATTTGATCAATCGTTATAATCGGAAATACAATGCCTTCTTGTTCCGCCAATTTTGCAAATTTATCACGAAATGCAGTCAATTCTTTTACAATACTGTCTGGATAAATTCGTTTACTAAACAAAATTGCTTGATACACATCTGATAAATCTACTTCTTTTTTATTCTGCAATAACGCTTGTGAAAAAGCACCTGTCAAAACTGAAAAGGCAACATCTGGATACATAGCAGATAACCCATAAATACGCTTGAATTCAGATGTAGCACTAACAATAGACTCCATCAAAAGTTCATTGACATATGCATTATATTTCATACGTATTCCTGTTTGCTGTTCAATTTTAGGTAAAGATTCTAATAAAATTTTAATCGTCGTTTTTTCATCTGGCTCTGTAACATCAATTCGCTCAAAACGACGTAAAAACGCACGGTCACGAATGATATATGTATCATATTCATTGGTAGTAGTAGCACCTATCATTTTAATATCACCACGGTCTAATCCAGGTTTTAAAATATTGGCAAGATCCATAGGTCCATCATCACGTCCACCAATTAAAGTATGAATTTCATCTATAAATAAAATTGTTTTTTCACATGCTTTTAATTCATCTACCAATAATTGAATCATCAGTTCACTCTTTCCTTGTATTTGTACAGAACCCAAAAGAGCAGTAGAACTGATTTTAACGATACGATAGTTCTTAAGAACATCTGGTACTTGATGATTTTGAACGAGATATGCAAGCCCTTCTACAATAGCTGTTTTTCCAATTCCTGGCTTTCCAATTAATAAAGCAGATTTTTCAGGCGTCATTAAAACTAACATAAGTCGTTTGATTTCTTCTTCACGTGCAATTGCAGGATTCGTTACATATACTTTGCTTGTTAAATCCTCACCATATTGCTCCATGACTGAAAAATGATCTAAATTGAATTCGTTTTGTTCCATAATTTCACCTACTTAATATATCCTGCTGATTTCAATTTATTAACTAAAACAGATTTAGATACTTCCCCTTCGATTCTAGGAAATAATTTAATTTTTCCATCTTCTGCAAAAACAACAGTAGGTGTTCTTTCTGTTTTAGAAGTATTATATACATATGTTGTTTGTTTATCTGCATCTACTGTAATATTCTTATCCGCTTCTAATAATGTATGCATATCTAAGTAAAAAACTTCCAAATCATATTCTGCAACAACTTCTTCTAAGATAGGTCTAAATTTTTGACAATGCTGACAAGTTGCAGAACCAATATAAAGAATAAAATCTTCTTGATTTTCGATTTTTTTTTGGTATTCTTCAAATCCAATTTCAATTAAAGATTTTTTCTGTGTAGTGGAGCACGCTGTTAAACATAAGATCATCATAAAACAAACTCCATATATGAATATTCGTTTCATACTCTTTTCACCTCATATTATAATTATTATATAATAAATTAAAAAATTAAAAAAGATGTTTTTTCATCTCTATATATTTTTATCAAAAAAATCTTCATTCATTAAATTTCTTTCGCATCTTCCACGATATGATCTATAAATTCGTTGAAAGAACATTGGTATTTCGGTTCTTTATATTGGTAAATATGAATACATTTTAATTCATCTTCACTGACTGGATTTCTTTGACAATTTTGTTCTATATGTTTTTCTTTTTGATATGCAATTGCATCCTTGAATGTATCAAAAGTATGAATGCCACGCTGACTCATATCAGACACCTCAAAATAATTCCATTTTTCATTTTCTTCATATAACAAATAGGTATGCATCGAATAAGTATTATTATATGGAAGTTGAAACCAAATGAACATTGTTTTAAAATGATACCCATGCTTTGAAAACCAATCTCGCTCTAATTCTACCATATCAAAACAAGTACCATATCCAACTTGTAACAAACGATCTGGGCTTGATAAATGCCACTTTGTCTTGACATAATTTTGAAATTCTTCACTTTCAGGTCTATATATTTGGTTATTTTCATCTACAAAACCATATTGCATATTTTGTATCATATATTCTAATAATACTTGTGGTGTACTAATTTCACTATATTTCACTCTTTCACCTCTATTTAAAATTATATCAAAAAAAAGACAAGTTTGGCTCGTCTTTATCAGATATTTATAGATAAAATAGAATTTGTCCTGGCATCAAAAATAAATTTTTATTTTGTTTGCTCAGTTCTTCATAATTGGTGTTCAAATTATCTACGACAGATGAAACTGTATCTCCCTCTTTGACACGATACATGTTAACTCCTTTTTTGGGAATCAAAATTTCTTGATCTGGATAAATATAATCATCACGATCTAAACCATTTAGTTCCAATAACATATCATAATCTACATTATAGTTTCTTGCGATCGCATACATATTGTCACCTTTTTGGACAATATATGTATCAAATAAATTTTCTTCTTCTGTTGGTACAATAATAAAACTACCTGGTCTTAACATCATACTACCAGTCATTCCATTCAGCTTCCTAAGAGTTTCTGGACTTGTATGAAATAATTGAGCTACACGTTCTATGGTATCCCCATTTTGTACTTGATATACCTTATACACATTATCACCTCATTATAATATATGAAAAAAAGAAACATAGGCGACTGTTTCTTTTATTTTGTATAAATTCCAAATTGTAAATCTGAATTAAATTCCATCTCTGGATTTTTGACAATAACCCTACTGCCAATAGAATCATGATAATAATAAATGCTATCTTTTTCTTTCCAATAAAAGTAATCTCCCAAATAACTAACCTGATGAATATCACTTACACGTGTAATATAATAACGTATATTTGGCATTTGTTCATGTATACGATATACAGTATAATCATTTTCATTTTTTTGATACAAGTAATAATAGTTACCTACTTGTTGATAAAAAGCATATAACGTATCGGAAATCTCGTTTGGCAATACAGTATTTACAAAATACACATCATCTTTTAATGCATCATACATCGTCATTTTTGACCAGACACCATTCTTATATATTTGTACGCCTGAATCTATTTCCCCTATTTTCGTAACTGTTTTATTCGATAGATCAATACGATATTGTCTTTTATTGGTACGATCCATTACATAGATAGAATCTTTTACCATACCTTGAATATATGAATTTAAAGATATCGGTGTATCAGAAATAATTTTTGTTTCTTTTAATGTCTGCATATTAATGACAAAAAATTCATGAAATTCATAATTTTCATTATAATCGGCAACAATATAATACTGTTGATAAAAAATTTTAGTACTTTTTTGATAAATATCATTTGTAAATAGTTTCTTTTCCTTTACCAAATCTGTTGAATCCAATACATATAAACCCTTATAATTTTCCAAACCAATAATATGATTTTCTATAAAACTATCATAAATAGAGATATTATGATCTACTTTTAAAAGATTTTTATAATCTACAAATTGAGTTGCATCATAATATTGTAGCGAAGATGCAAAGGCATCTACTTCACTATCAATACCAATAATACTACTATATGGATAAATCGTTTGATCTTGTGCACACAAAATATCGACTGATGGCATATTTTTACCAATGGGATAAATACATGTATATGCTTCATTTTCAAAATAATAGACATCCTCGACTAATTTTTTCTTCCCTTTACTTGCAGATACTTGGATAGGAAATATCGTATTATGCACCTGAATCTGTAACCAATACTGTGCTTGTTGATCTGTCTTTTTATGATATATTTCATTAATTTCAAATTTTTCATTTTGTGTATTTATAATATAAGAAATATGAAGGTTAGATACCAATCTTCTTTGAATCCATATAATACTAAAATAAATGATACATAATACTACCAATACTTTCAATAATTTTTTCATTTCACATCCCCCATAATTGTTCTTAAATAAAGCGCTTGTAAAAATTCATGTGGAAATAGTAGCGATAAATATATAAATTGTTTATGTGATTTAGGATGATTCAGCATTAAATTACATAAATATTGAATCATATGTTCATTTTTAATCCATTTTTTGATTTGATTTTTTTTCAATGTTTGTTCAATTGTTAAATCTTGATTTAAAGTTTGATAATATTCTATTAATTGTTGGTTCCATTTATCAATATCATAAATTTTACATTCTTCTTGATGAAATACTTTTCCCAAATGTTCTATTTCCATATTCCAATCTATATATACTTTTTCTGATTTTTCCATCGTTAGAAATTTTTTTAAAATGGATATTTTTAAAAATTTTTCCAATATTGCTTCTTTATCCAACTGTAAATAATTTTTTAAATTTTGAATATAAGATGGATAATAAGTGTCAAAATTTCGTTTTAAATTGCCCTTTTTAAAAGTATATTGTTTCCCATCTAATTTACCGTATATTTTCATTGTATCATAATAACCAAAATGTAAACATCTTCTGGCAACTGCTTTGTCAAAGACTAAAAAGGAACCAATATCATTATTAGGAGAAATATATGTAATAGGAATTTGGTTAGGTTTGACCTTTCGTTTAATACCTATTTCTTCTAAATCCACTGCGATTACTTCTGTAGCACCCATTTTAATCGCCAAATTGATGGGTAAGTTATCATAAAATCCTCCATCAATATATTGACTATCTCCAATTTTTTTCTTTTGAAAAGCTGGAAAACAAGAAGCGGAAGCGATTAAATAATCTTTTAATTGTTCTTTTGGAATATCACGTTTCGTTAATTGTACAGGTTTTAATGATGGAAACTTGACTGTAATCATGCCAAAATCGATTGAAGATTGATAAACTTTTTTCATATTTAGCATTCGTTCTACCGTATGTTCCAATCTTTGAACATTCATACCACCATCTAATATTGCTTGTGCATATGTTTTTAAAATCGCATTTTTTCCATCTTTTGTACTATAATCTCCTTCTATTTTATCTTCAAAAATACGTTTAAAATCGATGTTATACCATAACCATAATGCTTTCCAATAATCTTTTTGAACCATTAGGATACCATTTAATGCACCAACCGATGTACCTGTTACTAAATCATAGGATATATTCAATCTACGCAATGCTTTCCAAACACCAATCTGATATGCGCCTTTTGAACCACCACCAGATAATACAACCGCTCTTTTCATACGACACCTCTTATATTTATTATACGGCAAATTTTATATTTTTAAAAGTTGCATGATATAAATACATACTTTTGACATATTTCATTCGTTTATAGGTCATTCGTTCACACTTTTTAGTAAATTTGGAATATGCTATAGTGAATATTAAAGAAGGGGTGGATTATATGTGTGAAAACAATAACAATAATAACAATGAATGTCAATGCATAGCTGAAATATTAACTGTTATTTGCATTCTTCAACAAAATGCAAATTGCAATGATGGATGCTTAGATTCTTGTGATCGTGGCTTCTTAGGATACTCAACTTCAACATTTAATTTAAACACAAGACCAATTATGTTATATACTTGTGCAGGAAATGGAACACCATGGTCAATGCCAACTACAAGAGAACCAATTGTATGTGACGAAGTTGGAACAACATGCTCAAATGTATTCAGAGTTGAAAAAATAGATGGTTGCTGTGCTACATTTAGAGTATTAGCACCAAATCCTGATACAGCAGAAGCTGCAATGGTTCCTTATGTAGCTACAAACTCATTCTTCACAATGAATTTAAATTGTGTTTGTTGTATCAAATGCTTACAAGATACATACGTTGAAGGTTTATAAAAATAGGCTAAAAAGCCTATTTTTATTTTAATCTGCAAAATAAATATCTACAATATCAGAAATAGGAATGAGTTCATTATCAATCGTAATTAAATGGGTACTATTTTGTCCTATAATTTTACGATTTTTTGTCTCATTTTTAGTTACAATAGTAACATCTGCTTTATAAACATAACGTGTTGAATTAAAAATATTGTGTAATTTTTGATTGATATTTATTTCTGGTGTATTTTGTGTTGGTTTTGTTTCTTTTTTTGTTTCTTGACGTGTTTCATCACTCCAACTATATGCTACTTTTGTATTATTTCCACTTGATTTTTCCACTTTATTGGCATAGATTTCTGGTAATTTTTTCTCCATATTTTCACCTCAATATATTCTATGTGAATTCTATTAGAAAATGTTAATCGTCTCCAAACTTCGTAGAAATCCAATAACCAATAACTGTAAGAAGACATCCTAAAAAACATTCTCCTAATGAAGTTCCATACTGAATCACTTTTTGTAATAATAACAAAATAGAAGAAATGGTAAAACCAATAATAAAAGCGTAGGTTGGCTGTTTATATTGAGAAAAGAAATAACTCATAATGCGAGATACAATAAAGATGCCAATGATTAAGCCAATTCCAAAAAAGAAAAAATAAGCGAAATGAGATAAAATATAATATAAATTGGAAGCACTAGCAAATAAATTTAAGACAAAAGAGTAACAACCTAATATCATAAATACTGCCGTTCCACTAATTCCTGGAATAATCATTGTAGCAGCATCTAAAAAACCAATTCCCATAATGATAAAATAAGAGGAAAATGTCTTTTGGGGGACAAAATCGGCATGAGTAGAAAAAAATTGGAGGCAAAAAAGAAATAAAACCGCTAGACAAAAGCAAAACCACATATGTTTATTTTTATAATTGATTTTTTCATATAAATTTGGAATAGCACCTGCAATAAAGCCAATAAATAAAAACATAGTTGGTACATACCAAAATTCCAATAAATAGACTATAAATTGACTTCCTAGTACAATTGAAATTAAAATACCAATAGATAGTGTTCCTAAAAACACAATATTTTCTTTCATATGTGTAAAAAAATGACCAATCGCATTCATTGCTTGCTCATAGATACCTAAACTAACAGCAATTAAACTACCACTGACTCCTGGAATTACTTTTCCAATACCAATTAACATACCTTTTATCATTAAAATGATTTTGCTATTCATGAAACCACCTATCATAAATATATGAAATGAAAAAGAAAAAAGAAGAATCAATATATCTTGTACTCAAAACCAATATTTGTTATAATAACTTTGTATAAACAGGAGGTTCATATGAAATTAAATAATCCATTAAAAAAAATAGATGCAAAATATAGAATATTTGTCATCATTGGCATTATTATGGTAGTGTTTATTATGGTAATTGCCATTGCAAGTCTGTTTACCAATCATAAAATGTCTTTTTCAAAAATAGAGCAAAAGATGAAAACAGCTGCACAAAATTATTATGAAGATCATACTGATCAATTACCAGTACAAGATGGTGATAAAGTAACTATTACGGTAGATACTTTAGTAGAAGCTAAGAAGATCAAATCACTCAATCAATTAAGCAATGTAGATTCTTGTACAGGAACAGTTACTATTTTGAATAACAACGGTTACTATTTGTACCTACCATATTTGGATTGTGGTGAAAATTATCAAACATCTACCATTTTATCTAAAATTATAGAACCAAAAAATATTGTTTCTTCTGGAAATGGCTTATATAAAATGGGTGATGAATATATTTTCCGTGGTGAATATGTAAATAACTATGTTACTTTTGCTGGAGAACCTTGGAGAATTATTAAAGTTACTGCAGATCAATCTATTCGCTTAATTCGCGTTTCTGAAACAGATGAATATGAATGGGATAATCGATACAATAGTCAAACAGGCGATTCAGATGGTATTAACAATTATTTAGTAAGCCGTGTACGTGATCGTGTCAATGAAATCTATAACAATGATAAGGTATTTACAGATACCGAACGTTCTTATATTATTTCACATGATGTTTGTATTGGAAAAAGAACTGCAAATGATAGCAATGAAACAGAATGTTCTAACGTACTAGAAAATCAACCACTTGCGTTACCACGTGCAAGCGAAATTATGCTAGCAAGTATCGATCCACAATGTACAAAAATAAATAGCATGAACTGTATTAATTACAATTGGATGTCAAAATTACAACAAGATATCTGGACAGTCACAGCCGATTCTGCTTCTACAAATTATGTGTATACAATTGGAAGAATTGCAAGAAAAACAGAAGCAAATGATGAAGCAGCTACTTATATTGTTTTACATTTATCAGGTAATTTACCTTATATCAGTGGAGACGGAAGCAAAGAAAATCCATATATTATTAAATAAAAGATGAAACATAGTTTCTCTTTTTTCAAATATGATATATATTGAAAAGGTGATATCATGAAAAAATTTTTAACTAGTATTCTTATATTCACTATGATAATTGGAAATACATGTTTATTAATATATGACATCAATAATGGCAATACTGCACGAGTTCCTACTTATTTATCTTTGTATTTATTATTAATGATCCCATCTTTGATTCAAAAATTTACAAAATTTAAAATGAGTACAGAAATAAAACTCGTCTACTTTATATTTATATTATTAGCACAGTTCTTAGGTTCTGGTATCAATCTATATGCACGTATCAGTTGGTTTGATACATTTACACATTTTTTATCTGGAATCCTAACTTGTTTTGTCGCTTTAATTTTATTGCATTTATTTGGATATAATCCTAAAAGAAAAATATTTTTTCATATTACTTATATCTTAGGAATTGTTTTCCTAGTAGCATGTTTATGGGAATTTTTCGAATTTGGAATGGACCAATTAGTAGGAATGAATTTGCAACATTCAATTGAAACAGGTGTAGAAGATACCATGTGTGATATATTGGCAGCATTTAGTGGCAGTATTATATTCTTATGTGCATATTTATATGAAATGCTTATACCTTCTAATGGATTTATCACAAAATTTATTGATTCATTATGATAAAACCTAAAAAATTAATTAAAAAAAAAATCTACATAAAACAAAAAGTGTGTAGATTTTTTATATAATAAAATTTGATGAAAGTAAAAAACTACACCAATAAAATATTGATGTAGTATAATTAAGAATTTTTTTATTTCATATATAAATTTATTAAACTAATCCATTTAATATATAAATATTTTAACTATTTATAACAGCTTTTAAAATATCAATAAATTCATTTTCATCAATATTATAGCTATTAATCGCAATTCCCACATCATTTTTCATAAACTTAGTTCTAAAATTATTAAACTCACTTTTTGTATTTTTAATCAACACAACGGTAGTTTTATTTATAATGGATTCATTTAACTTATCTACAGATACTTGTTTTGTCCATTTATCTTCATCTTCATCTACAAACCTTGGTAATTCATTTTTTTGAATACCAATTTGTAATTTTAGATCATCACCGTTAATATCTAATATATTAATGTTACAATTGAACAATTTTCCTGAATCAATAAAACTTTGGCATTTGACATCAACATTATTATTAGTTAATGTTTTTGTTAAATCTATATTTAATAAGTGTTTAATATAATCTAAATTTTCCGTGTGAGGATAAATTTTTAAACTGTCAACTCCTAAACTATTTTCACTTATAGAAACATCATATTCAATCTCATTAAAATAAATTTCATCTTGTTGAGAGCCAGTAAAACCTATCCTACTATTATCCCATACATTCTTTGAAATCAATACAATTATCAAAATGAGAGGTAATACCAAAATTTGAAAAATGGATTTTATATTGAACTTGTTCTTTTTAGGCAATGAATATTCTAATAATTCATTTAAAAATTCTTTAGATTCTAACTTAATACTATTTTTTACTTTCTTTTCTAATTGTTTCTTATTCATGATTCAATTTCTCCTTTCAGTTTTTTTCTTAACTTTTTCAAAGCATAATTATATCTTGCTCTTACATGAGAATATTTCATGTTCAAAATTTTAGATATTTCTAAATGTGTTAATCCACCAAAAATATGTAAAATGATAATAGTACGCTCAATATCATTTAAATGTACTAAATATTCTTCGATTAACAAAGAATCTTCATTTTTAATAGAGTTATGTTTATTAAGTAAGAATTCTAATTTCTCATCTTCTAGTGAAATATCTTTATTCTTTTTCAAATAAGAATATGTTGTATTCTTTGCAATTGTAAAAATCCATGTTTTTGGATTTTTAAATCTATCATATGTATCATGATATTTTAGAATTCTCATGAATACTTCTTCTGTGATATCTTCACTCATGTGATAATTTTTAGTAATATTTAAAATGAAAAGAAAGATAGTATCCTTATATGAATTATATAATTTTGTTATATTCTCTTCATTTAAATCTAATAATATTTCCTTTAAATTCATACAGCCACCTTCTATTGTACACTCTAAGAATACATTATAACAATTATTTTTGTAAAACACAATAAAGGCACTAAAAAAATCTACCAATTGGTAGATTTCAATTAAATATTATATTTTATATTTTCCCATGATTGGGTCTCATTATTTTTAACCTTATTCGTAGACTCATTATATTCTAATAAACCATATTGCATACCAATAATGCGGTAACGATCTATATTTTCATCATATCGAAGATACATTAAATATTCTTTGCCTTCTTCGATTTCAACATCGTCCATATAGGCAACTTTCACATAACTATTTTCTTTTTCTTCTTGAGTCATGTTATTTAATCCTTGACGCATAACTTGTCTAGGTGCCAATGATTTTTCATATTCAGCAACACTGATGGTTCCGCCATTTCGAATAAAATCAATTGTATCATTAACTGAAATATCAGAATTTGCTTTTACAATCTCGTTGACTTGAACTTTTCCTATGGTAGATGTCATAATATATTCTTGAAGTTTTTCATTATAATTGATAGCACCATCAATACTTTGAATTGTTCCAATTATAATAAGTTCACTACGTTCTTCTAATTCACTTGTATTAGAGTTATCATAAATAGAATCATATTCAGAAACTATTTCCATCATTATATTATCATCAATACCTTGCTTATCTTGCATATCTTTATTATTAGAACTAATGACTACACCAGTACAAATGATTCCTAATATAATCAGTATAGAAGCAACTGATATTATCTGTTTATTCATTTTATTTCTCCTTTCTATGAATATATTTCATTTAAATGTTGGTTATCGATTGGTCTAACAGTATTTACAATTCTATAATTTGATTGCGCCATAATACTATTTGGATTAGAATTCCAATGAGCTAAACCAAGGGCATGTCCAATTTCATGAGCTGTTGTTCCCTGTATATTATATTGGCGGCCAACATTCAAATAAATATCTGCATAAAACCAACTTCCATTATTGGGACTTATGTAAGATCCTCCATTTAAATAGTGTAAAGTTTCGCCTATTGTACCATCACTACCCCAATAATTATCTGCTTTGCCATAAAAATCCATATGGGTTGCATAATTACTAGAAACCGCTGTCATATTTAAAGGGTTACTATAACCTGCCCAATCAGCAGCAGCCGCATTAATTTGTGAAGTAAATACAGCAGCTGAACTATCTACCCAGTAACAAGCATTGGTAATAGATCGATTATATTTATAATTAAACTTAATTTGATTGTTTAAATCAACTGCTTTTACACTCGAAATACCAAAGATTGAAATCATACAGATCAGCATACAACATACTACTTTTTTCATACTACATACTCCTTTCTACTTCAAAATAATCTATATTAATTATTTTTAAGCAAAAATAATACTTCGTTTGCTAATAGTACTCTATAAACTATAAAAATGAAGAATTTTGATACCGATTTTTTTACTATTTGCGTACAAATAAATCAAGAAACTATTCAATTCTTTGAAATAATGATATAATAATTGTGCACGAAAATCGAACAATCATGCGATAGTAGTGCTAGGAAGTAGGGTTATAAAAGGAGTTACTAATTAATGGATAAAAATATAGAAACAGCTATGCAATATCTGAATACAAAAAAAGAATTATATTATCAAGATACCCATTTAATAGAACAATGTGAACAATTAGAAAAAGATATTTATTATAACTTAATGATCATAAAACAAGAAAAACCATGCCAATTTTCACAAAAAGCATATAGAAAATGGCAAGAAACAATTCATGCATTAGAATCTACAGCAGATTCTATACATAAAAAACTATTAGAATTATATGAAGAATTTTGTAGTATGCAAAATATAAAATTTCAAGATACAAAAAAAAGGCCTAAGAAAACTTGACAAAATTCTAAAGCCTATATATTCTACTTCCTAAAAAGACATATTGAAGAATTTTAATATGTTTTTTTCTTTTTATATAAAAAAAACAGCTCCTTCCAAGTTAAAGAATATATTCTCATTATACATTCTTTTTCTAACTTTTCGAAGCCATTTCATAATCTTCTGGCAGGGGTGGCAGGAGTTGAACCCACATGAACGGTTTTGGAGACCGTCATTCTACCATTGAATTACACCCCTAAAGACATATAGATTATAACACAAAATATGTTTCAACACAACATTTTATGTTCAGAAAATTTAAAAAGACATTTTCATATAGAATTTGCATATACTGTTATAGGTGATATTATGGCAATTATCAAATATACAACAGCTGAAAGAGATTTACTCGCTCGTTTAATGCGCGCTGAAGCAATTGGTGAGGGAGATTTAGGAATGTTAATGGTTGGCAATGTAGGAGTCAACCGTGTATTAGCTGATTGCCTTACTTTTAACGATGTTAGAACAATTCAGCAAATGATATACCAAACACCAGGTGGATTTTCAGGAAAAGATAGTCCTTTATTTTTTAGCAAACCTACTACCAAAGAACAAGAACTAGCGGATCGTGTCATTCGCGGAGAATATTATTATCCAGCCACTAACGCCCTATGGTTTTATGCACCAAATACTGGACAAAGTTGTCAATCAACATGGTGGGGACAAGAAAATGCAGGAAGATACAAAAATCATTGTTTCTATCAACCATATGCTGGTGAATGTAAAGCAATACATTAAACAATAAAAGTAGACATTGTCTACTTTTATTTATGGAAAACAATTTAAATTGTAATAATATCTCCGACTTTTAATTTTGATTCTGTCAAATGATTTTTTTCCATTAATTCTTTGACATCTATTTTATACTTTTTTGCAATCATATATAAATTTTCTCCTTTTTGTACTTTGTGTTGAGTTGAATGAATTGGAATTAGAAGCTTTTCTCCCATTTGTACTAAATTGCTTTTTTTATGATTATATTTCATTAATTCTTCCAATTTTATATCATACTTTTTACAAATTTGATATAAATTTTCTCCTTTCCCTACAATATATGTGATTTCTTTACTTTCTTTTACTTTTATAGATTCGCCTGTTCGAAGAAGATTATCTGTGAAGCCATTCATTAATTTCAATGTATCTACATCTATATGAAATTTTTTTGCAACATTCCAAAGTGTATCTCCTTGAACTACTTTATAAAAATCATTCTGTGCCCTTCCCCCTATATATTCATAAATAGCATTGACAATTTGTTCCACACCTTTATCTAAATCTCCTCGATTTTGCATAAATGGATAAGTAATTCGTAATACTTGCATATTAGCTACATTACGATGAATCCAATAATAATCTAAATTAGGATTTAGACCTAAGTGCTTTGAATAGGATTTAACCTGTTCTTGATTTTTTATTAAATATGATGCAATACGATTGGATAGTTGTGATGGTTGCTGAATTCCATAAATAATTTCATAATCCTTTTGATTTTTAATATGATTAGAAATGACAATAACCTGTTTATGATCTCCATAACGTTCTGTTATTATTTGAAGTCTTTTAGCTGGCGGAATTGTTTCATCATGATCTCTTACCATTGAAACAGGAACATTGTATTCTTGAAATTTTTGATACATATATTTTGATAATTCAAGAGTGATGTTTTTTTCAGGAATATTAGAAAGTAGACAACCTACATCTTCTCCACCATGAGCAGCATCAATGATAATCCTATAGTTATTCATCCTACCTTCCCCCTATAATATAGTATGCAAATCACTATAAAAGTTCAAAAAAAGACGAATACTCGTCTTAACATTTACTATCACATAAATCTCCTATGACTTCGTGAATAGCATCAGTAAATATTTTCTTTAGTTCTTCTTTTTGTTCCATATTTAATGCAACATAAGGATTATCTTGAGAATCAAGGGTACCTTCATGCATTCCTACAATGGTACCATCTTTCACAAATACAACGGTTGGAAAATACAAACGTAAAATGGTATCATCATTAAGTCCTGAATATGGTCCTAAAACAGAGCTTAATGCATCTAATAATTGATAATATTCTTCTGTTCCCTCTTTTTCGGTTACAATATTTCCATTCTCATCTAATTTCTTAGTATCACGCATTGAAAGTGCATTGAAGTAATAAATTTTGTTAATCGTAGTTTCATTTGCAGCTTCTACTAAGATAGGAGCAGCATTACGACACCATGGGCATTCTGGAAATCCAAAATAAATCACACCTGTCCCATGATCTAATAAATCCATGATTTCATCAAAACTTGCATAATACATTTTATTGTCGGAATCAATTTTTGTTTCAAGATATTCTGTTCCACTCGCATTTTTTTGCCCATTTAAAGATTCATACTCTTTTTTAAATTGTAGTGCATCATTATTAGTAGATTGGAGTATCCACAACCCAATGAAACTAATAATGACAATAATTGCGATTACTATTATTATAATTACATGTTTCTTTTTCATAACACACATCCTTACTATTATTGTCCATATGAATCAGTTAGTTTCACTTTTACTGTCTTCTTATGTCCATCACGAATAATTTCAATTTCAATTGTATCTCCTACCTGATATTGATATAAATTGTATCGAAAATGACTTGAATCTGCCACATTTTTATCACCAATTTTTACAATAATATCTCCTTTTTGTAATCCTGCTTTTTCAGCTGCACTTCCATTTTCTACAGAAATAATAACAACTCCTTCTTCCACATCTGTTGGAATTTGAATTTGATATTGTCTTCTTAAATATGGATTATCAATTTCGGCCATTTGTACACCTAAAACAGGTCGTACAATCTTTTCACCTTTTTCTAATTGATCCACCTCAGATAAGGCCATTTCGATCGGTATGGCAAATCCCATACCTTCTATTTCATCCTCAACCATTTTCATCGATGTAATTCCAATGACTTCTCCATTGATGTTTAAAAGTGGCCCACCACTATTACCAGGGTTTATAGCAGCATCAGTTTGTAATACATCTTGAATTAATCCACTAACTTCTACTTGTCGATTTCTACCTGACAAAATACCCTTGGTTACTGTTCCAATATATTTACTACCCAATGGAGATCCTACTGTAAATAAAGTATCACCGATTTCAAGCACAGTACTATCTCCCATAACAGCAACTTGAAGTACTTCAGCAGCATCCATAGATAGAACAGCTACATCAGAATATTCATCACTACCTAATAAAGTTGCCGTAACTGATTTTTCTTCACTTGTAATCAATTGTATTGAAACAGCATCTTCTATAACATGATGATTCGTTAAAACATATCCATGTTGATCATCTTTTTTATAAATAAAACCAGTTCCACTTGATTGATTTCCCATTGCATCGGTTGCTTGTACTACAACAACTGCATCATATATTTTATCAATAGCGGACTTAATCGTATTGGTTTCATGAATATTTACTTCATTCACTGTTTTTACAGTTTCCTTAGGTTCCTTATCTTCATAATAATGATATGTGATAATCGTACCACAAACTCCCAACACTACACAGATAAAACCTAAAACAAAATAACTAAATTTCTGTTTCATTATATCTCTCCTTATAAAGTTTTAATATCACGCCAATTATCTGGAAATCCAATCTTATTTAAAATAAGATTGATAGGTACAACATTTACTTTTCCTGCTAATATATCAATTTCATAACCAATTTCGTTGATTAATTGTACAAATTCTGTTTCACTTAACATTTGTTTCATAATAATGATTATAGCGAATAAATCATTCTTACCAAAATTATATTCATCATTGGTCATATCGATTGATAATAAATAGTGGTATTTACAATCTGGTATAACACGTTGTGTCCTATGATCATATAAAATTTCCTCATGAGCACATAAATTTCTAAAATTTGATAATAAATTTAAATAAATGGATAATGTTTCAGCATCCACATTGTAAATTTCTGAAATACTCAATTGATCTTCTGTCTTTAGAATATGGTATAATTCCGAGATAATTCCAAAAGACAAAACTTTCACTAAAATCCACATTGGAATATAACCGTAATTACTAATATAGTGCATAGTTGCTGTATGTTGTTTACCGTTTACACGTATCTGCCTTTTCATTTTATTTATTACATCATGAACCTGTCTAGTTTTTAAACCATCTTGACAAAAATTTTTAGGATTCAAATAATCTTTTTCTTTAAAACCATATTTTCTTGATAATTGATAACTAATAATAGATTTAATATTATTTTCAATCACCAATATATATTTAAACATAATATTACGCAATCTACGGTCGAATAAAAACATAGCATACAATTCATCAAAGGTAGTACCCTCAATAAATTGATTATCTTTCATGGAACGCATAAATATGTGGCGGTAACCATTGAGAAAAAAATAATTTTCACGTAATAGAATATTAAGGGCCTTGTCCTCATCTTCGATCACTAAACCTTTTGACTTTAAAATTTCTAATTGTTCATCTAATGTTTTAAATATTTTACTTTTTGCCATATCTCCACCTACCACTATAATATAATTATACCACATTATATTAAAATCAAATAAAAAAAGATAAGTTTCACTTATCTTGTTTGGAATAATCTCGTGTACGAATATATTCCAAAACACCCTCTGTAATTGCAGTTGCAATTTTAGCTTGATATTCATCCTGAATCAATAAATAACGATCACTACTATTACTTAAAAATCCAGATTCAATTAAAACTCCCGGCCTTTCAATACGTTTTTGTAGATATAAAACGTCTGTTTTTTTTATATTACGCTTACTGTTTAAATATTTTTTCAGTTGTGCCTGTATAATTTTTGCAATGGTTTCATTTTCTGGATGAATATCGTCATAATAAACTTCAGCCCCACGCCATTGACCTGACTCTTCAGCATTTAAATGTATCGACAAAAATAAGTCACAATCGGATCGATTAATAATATTACCTCTTCTAGATAAATCACTCCGTTTGCGATTGATTGTATGATTTACTGATAAATCATAATCTCCATAACGAGTTAAATAAACAATTGCACCCAATGAAACTAATTTTTCTTCCAATTTTTCACTGATTTTTAAATTTAAATCTGCCTCTTTTATATTTTTGTACATAGCACCAGGATCGGCCCCACCATGACCAGGATCTATATAAATCACTTTTCCTAGTAAAGGAAATTCATTTTCTTCTGCACCGATTGAGACAAAATAAAAACTAAATATTCCAAACACTAATAATAAAAGTGTCCCTAACTTATATCTTAGCATAAATTCACCTAATTCAATATATGAAAAAAAGATATTCTTCATGCGAATATCTTTTTTAAATTTTATTATGCTTGTTTCTTTTTACTTACTAGTAAATATGTAAGTCCTAATAATGAAACTATAGATAATCCTCCATAGAATATTACATTCATACTTGATGTTTGTGCATTATTTGGAGCTTTATTTACTTCTTGTGTTTCAACTACTTCTGGTTTTGCAGAAATATTTAATACATATTCACTACAATGTTCTAATCCAAATTCTACATACCCATCTTTCACTTCTATGTTAGCTACTGCTTCTTCTAATGTTTTCGTTTCTTCATTATAATAATATAATGTTACATAGTCTCCATTTTTATATTTGTTTCCAACATATACTTTTACACTAGTTCCTTTTGGTAATTCTCCGTGGTGAGCAAATTCTAAAACAAGTGCTTTTTCTTTATCTGCAACTAATGATTCAATTGTTTCTTGATTTTTACTACTTCCTACTGTAAGTTGTAAATTTAAATCATAATTACTTGATGCCATTTGGCTTCCATCAAATGTCCACGCATATCCTACATATTCTTGTTTTGCTTCTTCATCATAAATTCTATATTCATAATCGATCTTATATCCATTATTTTTTATATTGTTAAAAGTTTCTTTGTCAATGGTATAGTGTTCTTCATATAATTCGCTTTTAAGTGATTTGCCTGATACAGCTGCTTCAATATCGGCCATAATTTTATCAATATCTGCTTCTGTTTTTTTATCAAGATCGGTAATTTCAATTGTAGTATAAGCATATTCAGCTTCTGATAATTTGACATTATAAGATAGATACAAACTAGTCTCTGATCCTCCAAATCCAAAAGTATCTTCACCATATTTTTCCACAATTCGGTTATATAATGCAGGAGTAATATCATGTCCATTATAAATAGCTACTATTTTTTGTTCTTTTACACTGTAGACAATTCTTTCCCAATCTGCATTGTCATCATAGATAGAAATTTCTATCATCAAATTTTCGGCATTTGCAAATGATTCTTTATTATAAATAATGGTATTATAACTTGCTACAGTTGCACCTTTCGCAATCTTTTGTCCATCAACAAGAGTTCCTTCAGCTTCTTGAATACTACATGTATTACTTTTTGCAATGACTTTTGTAACGGTAGTATCACAGATGCCATCATTACATGTGCGTCCATAAATTAGATGGTTATCGTTTTGATTATCATATACATCAATATCAATACGAGAACCTATTTCATCAGATTTCGTCAGACTTATTTCTTTTTTGGCATCAAACTGAACAGTAAATTGATTTTCTACTTTCGTAACACATAAATTTTCAATAAATTGAGATTCCGTTTCTGCCGCTTTTGCTCCACTTGTCATAAATACCATTCCAAATAAAGCAATTGTAGATAATAATATTTTTTTTATTCTTTTCATTTCAACTTTCCTTTCTTTCAATAATAGTATACCCCCCCCCCGAGTTCTTTTGTCAATTATTATTTTTACAAAAAGATATTTGCCTTATGCAAATATCTTTATATTTTTTTTGCGTGAACCACCATACGTTGTGATGTGTTACCAATTCCATAACATGTTGACAATGTTAAAATAATATCATTGGTAGAAAGCTCTATTCCAAAATCTTTATAACTTCTTTGTTTCAAAGTATTTAAAAATGACATATATTCTTGATTATTTGCAAATGCGGGAGTTATATAGTATTCCTCTTTTTCAATACGATAGTAACTGAATATTTGATAATGATATACAGTGTTATTAGTATCAATAATCTCAATAATATCATTATCTTTGGTATCAAAAAATCCTTGTTCAAATACATCCGCAATGGAAGCAAACATACTACCATCTAACATAGAATGACCAAACAAAACTACATTCTGATTATCGAGTGATGTATTACGGTAATCCATAAAAATAGTCCCAGATTGATTATATTTTTTATCAAATGAATGTGTTAAGTAATAATTATTGTTACTTGTATGAACAATAGGATAATTTACCTTATTATGATTCCAACGAATCCAACCAATAATATCACTATTAATAGAGTGTAGTGTTTCAAAATCAATTTTAACTCTTTCTTCCTGCCCAGAATTTTTCTCTACTTGTACTACCTTATTAACAAGTGATTGATGTTTTTTCTTATTCTGATACATTTGTATAAAATAGTTACCTAAAATCACTGTTGAAACTGAAAATATTACAATAAGAAACACGAATATAATATTTTTAATGATTAATCTTTTTCTTTTCATATCACGATATCAAAACAATATATGATTGTTTTCTCCTCCATAGTAAAGTATATCTATGCATTCAAATTTTGTCAATTTGTTCTGCATAATTGAAAATGAACAATCTTCATTTGGAAAAATTGAAATATTATTTTATAAATGTTTAAAAAAATATCTGCTTGATACAGATATATTATAATTAAAATTGATAGTTAAGATTTTCATTTGGAATAATTTTAATTTTAAACAAATAAATTTAAAAATTGAATATAGTATGATTTAGTTTTTTCTCATCTACATTTCCCATCTACCATAAATTCCACATGGCAATACCAAAGAATTCGTTTCAATTGGCAACCCAATTTCACCCGCTTCTACCTTACCATTTGGATAAGCTTGCAGCATTGTTGTTTTTAGTATATTTTCTAATACAGTCGCCGAAATACCTGTAGTATAAGAGTTAATTAAGAAGAATAATGGGTTATCACTTAATATCTTCATACACGCTTGAATCAAATGAAAAATATTATGTTCAAATTTCCATACTTCACCATTAGGACCCCTACCATATGATGGAGGATCCATAATGATTACATCGTATTGGTTTCCTCTTCTTGCTTCACGTTCTACGAATTTCAAACAATCCTCTACAATAAAACGAATTTTATGATCTTCTAAATGTGAAAGATGCATATTTTCTTTCGCCCATTCCGTCATTCCTTTAGAAGCATCTACATGTACCACTTCGCTTGCTCCAGCAGCTGCACAAGCCATAGTAGCTCCTCCTGTATAAGCAAACAAATTCAGAACTTTTACTGGTCGCTTACTATTACGAATTTTTTCTATCATATAATCCCAATTCACAGCCTGTTCTGGAAATAAACCAGTATGCTTAAAATTAGTAGGTGATACTTTAAAAGTTAATTCTTTATATTGTACTGTCCAATATTCAGGAAGTTTTTTCCGAAATTCCCACTGTCCTCCACCTTTAGAACTACGATGATAAAAGCCATCTACTTCTTGCCATATGTAACTATTTTGAATTGGCCAAATCGCTTGAGGGTCTGGTCTTCTTAAGATAATTCCATCCCAACTTTCTAATTTTTCTCCATTTCCTGCATCTATAATTTTATAAGATTTCCACTCATTGCTTAAACGCATATTATCACCTAAAAGTATTATATCAAAAAAAAGGATAACAAAAAAGCCAATTTCTTGGCTTTTGAATATATGCATATTATCTCTTTGAGAATTGTGGTGCACGACGAGCAGCTTTTAAACCTGGTTTCTTACGTTCTTTTACTCTAGAATCTCTCGTAATAAATCCAGCTTTTTTCAAAATACTTCTATAATTTCCTTCACTTTCGGCATTTGGAGCATCATATTCTAATAACGCTCTAGCAATTCCTAAACGAATTGCTCCTGTTTGACCAGTGAATCCACCACCAGATACTTTAACGTCGATATCAAATGTTTCTTCATTATTTGTTGCAGTAAGAGGTTGCATTAAATCCATAACGTTAGTTTCGTATGGAAAGAATTCTCTAACATCTCTACCATTAACTGTGATTTTACCTTTACCAGGTACCATCTTTACTTGCGCTACAGATGATTTTCTTCTACCAGTTCCAATATAAACTTTTGCCATTCATAAACCTCCTATTTTGTATACTCAACAGGTTGTTGAGCAGCATGTGGATGATTTTCATCCGCATAAACAAATAATTTTTTATACATTTGACGTCCAAGTCTTCCTTTTGGAAGCATTCCTTTTACAGCTCTTTCAATCATCTCTACTGGATAATTTTCTTTCATTTCACGTGCTGCTCTTTCTCTTAAACCACCTGTGTATCCACTATGATTGTAATAGATTTTGTCATCTAACTTGTTCCCTGTTAAATTGACTTTAGAAGCATTAATTACAATTACATAGTCTCCACAATCTACATGTGGTGTAAAAGTTGGTTTGTGTTTTCCTCTTAAAATATGTGCAACTTTAGTAGCAACACGTCCAAGATTTTGACCTTTTGCATCAATTACATACCAATTGCGTACAATGTCTTCTTTCTTTTGCATATATGTGTTTTTCATAAATATTTCCCTTTCTTTTATATTATATTTGAAATAAGTGTTCCCAATACTTATTTCGCTGGGATATATAAAATGTACCAATTAAGATTGTACTAAAAATTATATGAAAAGTCAAGGAAAATATGACATTTCAAACAAATTTACACTCTACTATTCATAAAAGACATTTTTAAGATACAAACCTTCGGGAGGAGCTGTCTTCCCAGCCTTTGTACGGTCCATAGATTCTAATATAGAAATAATATCCTCTGCTTTATATTTTCCTTCGCCTATCTCAATTAAAGTCCCCACCATATTACGAACCATATATCTCAAAAAACCAGTTCCTAAAAAAGACAAAGTCAACTGATTAAGATTTTTAGAATCTGTATTTATACTCGCTTTTATGATAGTTCTTTCATAGGTTTCTTTTTCTTCATCCACCTTTGTAAAGGACTTAAAATTATGTGTTCCCTCTAAATATTGAAGAGCACGCTCCATCTCACAAACATCTAAAGGTGCATTATATTGATAAATATAATTACGTTCAAAAGGATTATACTCACCCATATTAATTTTATAAATATATTCTTTTGCTTTAACACAAAATCTTGCATGGAATTCAGAAGAAACTTCTTTTATGCTGATTATATAAATATCATTTGGCAATAACTTGTTCAATGAATGTTTTAACTTCTTGGGATCCATATTTTTTTCTAAATCAAAATGAGCCGTTTGTCCTAATGCATGGACATGCGCATCCGTTCTCCCAGAAGCATTGAGTATGACTTTTTTTCCACTATTTAATTTAGTTAACTTACTTTCGATTTCACTTTGTACTGTTCTTTCATTCGGTTGTTTTTGATATCCTTTATAATTGGTTCCGTCATAAGAAAACGTAATTAAGAATCTCATAACATCCCTTCTTTCCACACTAACACAATTATCAACACATGTAATGCGAGTTGTAGTAAATCAAAAAATCTCAAAGATATTTTACACATACCTTGGTTATTTACCTCCAGTGAATAACAACGTATCTCCATAGTGTACGCAATATCATCGGCATGACGAAATGCACCTATAAATATAGGAAGAAGTATTATACGCCATATATACAATTTTTGCTTGACTGAACCACTATCATAATGAATCCCACGCACTGCCAAGGTTTTTAATATATTATTTGCCTGTTGCATTAATGTTGACAAAAAGGAAATAGATAAACTAATCATTCTAGATATTAAATTTACAGGAATATGAATCCATGTGAGTGGATATAACAAAACCGATATTGCCAAAGTAAACTCACCAATAGGTGTTGTAAATAATATCATTGTACTATATAAACCAATTAAAATTAATTTACAAAGTAATAAGATATTTTGCTCTATCGGCATCTGACATACGTAGTTAAACAAAAAGAAAAAGAGTAAAAAATAGCGAAAATTCCAAACTGCTTTCCCATAATATGAAAATGGAATGTTACTTGAAAATAATAAAAGTAATAAAACGATCATAAGTAAAATAATTACGGACATTTGTTGTATTAAACATGTACAAATAATAAAACATAAACTACAAATTAATTTACTTATTGGGTTCCATTGATGAATAAGTGAATTCCCATAATAATATCTACTAATAGAAATTTTATCTAACATATCGATAGATATCCTTTATCAAATCATTTATTTCATCGCGATACCCAATTTTAATACCTTTTTTCCGTAATACTCTGTCTGAAAATTCAATTACTTTTGGAGGTTTTATCCCATATTTTTTTAATTGATCCACTTGCTTAAATACTGTATATTTATCCCCTGACATTACGATTTGCTTATCATGTAATACCACTACATAATCAACAATTGGTAACAAAAAGTCTGTATCATGACTCACAATAATAATCGTTTTTTGAAATCTATTTTTCAGTAAACGAATTAATCGGATAAAACTTTGTTTACTTTCTGCATCTAGTCCTATCGTTGGTTCATCTAAAATCAAAATTTGTGGATTTAAAATTAACACTGATGCAAGTGCTACTTTACGTTTTTCTCCTTGACTTAGACAAAAAGGATTTTTACTTAAATAGGAGGTATCTAAACCCACCATCTTTAATGCATCTACACTACGTTTTTCAATTTGATCTGTTTTATAATGATAAAATTTAAGTCCCATCTCAAGTTCTTCTTTTACAGTAGTATTGAAAATCTGTTCTTCAGGAAATTGAAATAAAAACCCAACTTGAAAATGCAGATCATTTAATTGTTTCAATTGACTTTGTTTTTGAATCACAAATTTTCCAATTTGAATAGTTCCTTGACTAGGCAATAATAATGCATCTAAAAGCTCAACCATAGTCGTTTTACCACTTCCACTTTTTCCTATAATTCCAGTAATCTTAGATTCTGGAAAAGATACATTAATATTTTTTAAAACTTCCTTTTTTTGATAATTGACTTTATTATAAGTAAAACTGACATCATTGAATTTTATTTCCATAATGTATTCACCATCTTATCCATATCTAAAATAGGAGCATCAATTAAATCATAAAATTTTAGCTTTGAAGATAGAGAAGCCATAAAGGGAAGTTCTAAGCCGGCTTTTTTAAATATTTCTTCTTGCAATGCTTTTTCCTTTTTTTGATGTAATATAATTTTTTGTTCATCTATAATTGCAATTTCTTTTCCATATAAAATGTCATCCATATCATGTGTAATCTGAATAATAGTTAGTTTTTGTTCACGATTATATTTTCTTAATATTTTAAATATTTTTTCTTTTGTAATTCCGTCTATCATAGAAAATGCATCATCCAACAATAAAATAGAAGGTTCATGCAACAACGCTAGTGCTAATGTAACTAACTGTTTTTCTCCACCGCTTAAATTTGAAATAGTACAATCTAATAGCGAACTTATTTCAAATTGTGTACAAACTTCATCAATTCTTTTTTTTATTTTAGACTCTGCATATCCTAAATTTTTCATATATACTTTCATATTTTCTCTAGGTGTTTCTTCTATAAAATTAGAATTTGGATTTTCAAAAACAACACCAATATGTTTTAAAATTGCTTGCTTATTTTCTTTTAATGACATATTTTCTATTTGAATTGTACTATCGGTTGGAATTAACCCAAGCAATATTTTAAATAACATACTTTTCCCACAACCATTACGTCCTATAATTGACAAAAAAGAACCTTTTCGAACTTTTAAGGTCAAATTAGAAAATAATGGATAATAATTCAAATTTTCAATACGAATAATGGATTCCATACAAACACCCCCAAAAATGGTCTATTTATTATTATAGTATATATTTTTGGAATTTACAATGAAACCTGAAATTTTTAAGGAACATAAGTATACTCATATTGATAATTTGTTTCCATAGACAAAGTACAACGAATTTCAACATAGGAAGTTGGTGAAAATGGTTGATTTTCCATAACGCTTTTAAAATCACTATCTAAATATCCACCTTCTTGTAAACTTTGATAAGTAATTTTATATATATCTCCAACATCAGTAGGTAAAACATCCGTATGATCTGCAGCCCATGTATTGGCAGCAGCTTCTATAATAGCAATTTGATCTTGATACATTTGTTCATAATATTCATTAATTTTTTTTATAACATTGGGAACTGCAATAGCCCCTACAATTGTGAGCACTACTAAAACGGCAATTAATTCTACTAATGTTAATCCTTTATTATTTTTCATGAGACACTTCCTTTTGTTTTTGAATTTTATAACATATTTTTAATAATAAAAATCGAGGTATGAAACGATTAAATGTACAATTCAATTTCATAAGTAATGTTGGTACAATGATTCGTTTTCTTTGAAACATTTTTTTAATCGCATATTGTGCAGCATATTTTGATGAAATTCCTCTTATACCAAATTGGACATGTGCAACATCATTAAATTCACTATTCACTGGTCCGGGGCAAAAAGTACCTATATAAACCTTGCTATGTTGATGTTTTAATTCTTCATAAATAGCTTCTGTCAAATGCAATACATAAGCTTTTGAGGCATAATAGCTTGCCATTAACGGACCTGGTAAAAAGGCAGCTGAAGAAGCAACATTTAAAATATAACCTCTATTTTTATCTTTCATATCCTTTAAAAATAACTTTGTTAAGATATGTACTGCCTTGATATTAGTATCAATCATATCCAATTCTCTATTCAAATTGGTTTCCACAAATTCTCCAAATACCCCAAATCCTGCATTATTAATTAAAATATCAATATCTTGATTTTTTACTTGATGATATAATTCTATACAATTATCAGTAGATGAAATATCTTTTGTAATAATCTCTACATTTGTTTTTAATTCTTTTTTAAGTAATTCGAGACGATTTTTACGTCGAGCAACTAATATTAAATCATAGCCATTTTCACTAAGAATTTTAGCCATTTCTCGGCCAATACCAGATGATGCACCTGTAATTAATGCTTTCATACCATCACCCTATTATCATTATAGTGAAAAGCATTTTCAAAGTCAAACAAAAAGAAGTGAAGATAGTGTAAAATTATTTGGGGGAAGACACAAAAAAAGAAAGACCAGTGTTATAATAGATTTGAAAATATAACAA
>CANQWB010000011.1 GCA_947627435.1 uncultured Bacilli bacterium | reverse complement strand
AGTAGAAAGTAAAAAAACGGGTTAAAATTCCCGTTAATGTTTAGTTTTTTTTGAGACATTTTCAAAAATTATTGACATATTTTATTTCTTTTATTCTTCTTCCATGCTCAACACTGATAAGAAAGCTTCTTGAGGAATCTCTACACTTCCAATCATTTTCATTCGTTTCTTACCTTCTTTTTGTTTTTCTAATAGTTTTCGTTTTCGAGTAACATCACCACCATAGCATTTGGCAAGTACATTTTTACGAACTGCTTTAATGGTTTCTCTAGCAATGACTTTACTGCCAATAGAAGCTTGAATGGGTACTTCAAATTGTTGTCTTGGAATTAATTTTTTTAAATTTTCTACTATCGATTTTCCTCTTTGATATGCAAAGTCTTTATGAACAATGGTACTAAGTGCATCTACAACATCCCCATTTAATAATATGTCCATTTTGACTAAATTACTACTCTGATATCCGATTAATTCATAATCAAATGATGCATATCCTTTGGTAGTTGATTTCAATTTATCAAAAAAATCATATACAATTTCTGATAAAGGAATTTCGTAATGAATATTCACTCTTGTCTGATCAAGATATTCCATCGAAATATAATTTCCTCTTTTATTTTGACAGAGTTCCATAATAGGTCCTATATATTCACTTGGTACAAAAATATTTGTGCGGATATAGGGTTCTTTTATATCTAAAATTCTTCCTTTGTCTGGCATTTTTACTGGACTATCAATCATGATATGGGTATGATCGGTCAATTCCACATCATAAATTACAGATGGACTTGTCGCAATCAAATCCAAATTGAATTCTCTTTCGATTCGCTCTTCGATAATTTCCATATGTAATAGTCCTAAAAAACCACATCGAAATCCAAATCCTAAAGCTTTAGAAGTTTCCGGTGTAAATTCCAAAGAAGCATCATTTAATTTTAACTTTTCTAATGCTTCACGTAGTTCTGGAAATTTACTAGATTCTATTGGATAAATTCCGCAAAAAACCATTGGTTTCATAGGTTGATAACCTGGTAGAGATGGCGTATGACAATTAGCATGTGTAATTGTATCTCCTACTTTCACATCACTAATGTTTTTCATACTGGCACACAAGTAGCCAACTTCACCAGTAGTTAATTGTTGTTTTTTTTCTTCTTTTGGCGTATGGATACCTAATTCGATCACATCATAAACAGCACCTGTAGCATTCATTTGAATACTATCCCCTACTCGAACCGTTCCATTTATAATACGAATAGATGCAATAATACCACGGTAAGCATCAAAATAACTATCAAAAATTAATGCTTGTAATGGTGCCTTCGGATCTCCCTTAGGAGCAGGTATTTTTTTGATAATCGTTTCCACTAATTCTTGAATTCCAATCCCATTTTTTGCACTTGTCAGTAGAATTTCATCTTCTTGAAACCCTAATGTATCCATAAGTTCATGTTTCAATTTCTCCGGATTGGCATTTGGTAAATCAATTTTATTAATTACAGGAATAATAGTAAGATTATTATCTAAAGCAAGATAAAGATTGGCAAGAGTTTGCGCTTCAATTCCTTGTGCGGCATCCACTACTAAAATGGCACCTTCACAAGCAGCTAAACTACGACTCACTTCATAAGAAAAATCAACATGACCAGGTGTATCAATTAAATGTAGATAATATTTTTCGTTTTGGTAGGTATAATTTAAAGATACTGCATTGAGTTTGATAGTAATTCCTCGTTCACGTTCAATATCCATATTATCTAATAACTGATCTTGTTTTTCTCTTTCACTGACTGCACCAGTAATTTCTAAAATACGATCTGCAAGTGTGCTTTTGCCATGATCAATATGCGCAATAATAGAAAAATTGCGGATGTTTTCTTGCTTCATGTTATCACCTAACTCATTATATCATAAAAAAAAGATAATTGCTTATCTTTTGTTCATTCTATTTATGATATTATTCACTATTTCATATTCACATTGTATAAAGATTCGTACAGATCGCCAACTATCCTTCAATCATTTCATTTAGAAACATAAATGTTGCCTCAAGGCCATCTTGTACATATTGACCTATTTGTTCTGATAATCGAAATCCTATATCGGACATTTTTGTTTGATAATTGATTTCTCTATCTCCCATATAGTCTTTAATATCTACGTGTTTTCCAGCTGCTACATCTTCTTCAAACTGTTTTATTTTATCTTGTGTCAAAGTAACTTTTTTATGTTGTTCAAATTCATAATATCCAGTTGCCTCTGAAACATAGAGTGCAAAAAAAGCAATAAAAAAGGCTAAAAAGATTTTCCAAAATATTTTACTTGCCCATTTTTTCTTTTCTTCTGTCTTCATATGTCACCTCATATATTCTTGAATAATCGTCGATAGTACTTCAATCGTATTCATTACTTCATCAATACTATTTTCTTTTCCACCACATTCAATTAATACTGAATATGGACTTAGATTTTGATTATAAATGCCATTTACACCCGATCCTTTTTTGGTCATGACACCTCGACTCAATGAAGGATATTTTTCTTTTATTTTAGATGATAAAAGATTCGCTAAATCTAGATTAGACTGATAATTTTCATGTTCTAAACCCACTACAAATAAGATTTTTGCATACTTTTTTCCATTGATTTCTGTTGTGGATGCTTCTTTTGAAATCGCATCCCGATGTAAATCAATTAATAATTTTAAACTAGGATATTGATTCAATGCATCTGTAATAAAAAATTTACTTGCTTGGTAACTTTGTGCATAATCCCAATTATTGAGGGATAAAAAATCTGTTATATTTGCTGTTTCTACAATCGTTGGAATACCTGCTTTGTTTAATTTTTCTTTCAATAAATAAGATGCCATTAATACATTTGGTGTAATATTATATTCTTCAAAATTGGTTGCACTATATCCTTCTAACTGATGCGTATTATAAATATAGACCAGTGGTTCTGTAATTTGTGTGGGGTTGGGGTCTTGAATATATTCAGAAGGATCTTCTAAATAATCTTCTTCTTCCTGTAATTCTGGTTCTGCCAATGTTTCTTCACTCATTTCATATCCAAATACAGTTTCTAATATACTTACAGGTTTTTTGATATCTATTTTTGATACGGTTTTTAAAAATTGATTGACCAAATTATTATGTTTTTTTTCATATAATAAATGGTGGTTTGAATCGTTTAAAATCGCTATGATAAAGTCTTCATTGTTATCAGCTAATTGTACATTTAAAAATAAACCTAATATCCATTGATACAATATAAAACAAAGAATAAATATGACTATCCAACGAATCCATGTATGATGATTTCTTTTTTTCTTAGAACGAAATTGTTTTTTCATATATTCACCCACTTTAATGTATTCTTATCATATGATATTATGCATACACATTCTGTCGATATATGGACATAAAAAAAATTTACGTTGATACGTAAATTTATTCTTGCATTAAACTTTCATGTAAGACTTCTTCTTTCGTATATAAATCCACATCTTCAATACGGTCTACTCGACACATTTCGGCAGTTAGAATACTTTCTATTTTAGAAACGGCATTTTCGACTTCATCATTTACTACGACATAGTTATATTTAGAAATTTCATTAATTTCTTGATATGCAGTTTTAAAGCGACTCAAAACTTTTTCTTTTGATTCTGTTCCACGTCCTTCTAAACGTTGTTTTAAAATATCCATACTTGGAGGCATCAAAAATATAAATATCGCATCTGGAACCAATTCCTTTATTTGTAATGCACCTTGTACTTCAATGACTAAAATTACATGAATTCCTTGTTTACGTTTTTCTTCAATTGCTTTTTTTGGTGTACCATAATAATGACCATTATAAATGGCATATTCTAAAAATTCATTTTCTTTTATTTTTTCTTCAAATTCTTCTTTTGATAAAAAGTAGTATTGCACACCATCTATCTCTTGATCACGTTTAGAGCGGGATGTACAAGATATGGATTCCCAACAATTATGGTTTTTCGCAAGTAAAGCATCGCATACTGTATTTTTTCCAGATCCACTTGGCCCAGATAACACAATAAGAGAGCCAATTTGTTTCGTTTTTATCATATCATACCTCTTTCTTTTCATAAACGATATCATTAATTATAAATTTTATGATGCATAGTGGGAGATCCTTCTGTAAGTTTTAAGAAAGTATAACCATTGGCTTTTCCATATGCAATAATGCGTCGTAGTGCATTTAATGTATAGTAATTGTTTTCAAAATCGTGCATCAAAACTAAATTAGCATGATTACCTAAATTTTGAACGACATTTTGGTACACTTCCTCAGCACTCTTTACTTCACCGGCATCTCCACTACTGATGTTCCAATCAAAATAAAAATATCCTTTTTCATGAACAAATGATGTAAGTCGGGTCATAATACCTGGATTAAATGTACTAACGGTATTGGAACTTCCTCCTGGGAAACGAATTATTTTGGTTTTTTGACCAGTGATATTTTCAATTTTATTGGACATTTGTAGAAGATCATTATAAAAGTTGTCTTCTGATGTATAAATATAACGATAATTATGACTATAACTATGGATACCAATTGTATGCCCATCTTCGTATGCTTGTTTAATTAAATAATTTAAATCATCCGAATGGTTAATGACAAAAAATGTTGCTTGAATATTTTCTTCTTTTAAAATTTGTAAAATACCTGGTGTAATTGTATAACTAGGACCATCATCAAATGTTAAATAGATTGTTTTATCAGTAATTTCTGGTTTAGGAATAACCGTAACTGTTCGTATAGCTTCTGTTTGGTTTCCTGCATGATCTGTTACTTGATATTGAATAGGATAAATACCAACGACACTGGTATTGACTTCTCCTGTTTGTTTGACCTCGCTCGTTAAATCCACATCACAATGATCTAACGCATGATAACCTGGTTCTATATAAAGAGTATCAATATATATTGTTTCTTCTGCATTTCCTTCTAAAGTAATAATAGGAGCATCTGTATCTTCTCTTACAAACTTTCGAATTGCAGTTGCTTGATTTCCTTTTTTGTTTTGTACACGGTATATCCATTTATCATGATATTTTTTTATTTTCACTTGCTTGGTAATGTCCTGTTGATTAAAATCCAAGGCTTGATAGCCTTGTTCTTGATATGTTTCATTTGGACATAATGAAATCAATGTCTCACCTTTTAATATAATATTTGGACTTTTTCCGATTGCATGAAAATCCATGCATATAATGAAAATGATGGATAATATTCCAATCCCTATTACCATCCATTTTATGATACAGTCCTTCATACTACTCACCAGCTTCATTATTATTAGTATAACATATTTCTATTCATTTCATGCAAGTAAATCATACGATTATTTGTTATTTTAATTTTTTTAAAATGAAAAAAGTAGATTATTCTACTTCTTCAAATTGAGAATTATACAATTTTGCATAAAATCCATTTTTCTTTAATAATTCTTTATGATTTCCCGTTTCTACAATATCTCCTTCATTCATAACTAAAATTAAATCTGCATTTTTAATGGTAGATAAACGATGGGCGATAATAAAACTTGTTCTGCCTTCCATTAAGCGATCCATTGCTTCTTGAATGAAAAGTTCTGTTCTTGTATCAACATTACTGGTCGCTTCATCTAATATAAGAATTTTAGGATTTGCTAAAATAACACGGGCAATGGTTAATAATTGTTTTTGACCTCCAGATATATTATCTGCTTCTTCGTTTAATATCATTTGATAACCATCAGGTAATGTTTTAATAAAATGATGGACACTGGCAGTACGGCAAGCATCTTTCACTTCTTCTAAAGTTGCATCTAATTTTCCATATTTAATATTTTCTTCTATAGTACCGCTAAATAACCATGTGTCTTGTAAGACCATTCCAAACAAACTACGCAAATCACTACGTTTAAATTCTTTAATATTATGTCCATCAATTTCAATAGAACCACTATTGACATCATAAAAACGCATTAAAAGTTTAATCATCGTAGATTTACCTGCACCAGTTGGACCAACAATGGCGATTTTTTCGCCTTTATGAATTTCGGCATTGAAATCTTTAATAATAATCTTATCTTGTTGATATCCAAAACTAACATGTTGAAATGTAATATTGCCTTCAATATGATCAATGGAAACAGGATGCTCAGTATCTGGAGTTTCTTCTTCCTCATTTAAAAATTCAAATACACGTTCTGCTGCTGCAGCTGTTGCTTGCAACATATTCATAATTTGAGCAAGTTGTGTAATGGGTTGATTAAAGTTACGAACATATTGAGTAAATGATAAAATATCTCCTACTTCAATACGATTTTTAATGGTTAAATAGCCACCTAAAATAGATACCATGACATATCCTAAATTTCCAACAAATGCCATGATAGGATGCATCATACCAGATAAAAATTGACTCTTCCAAGCCGTATGATATAAAGTTTCATTGCTTTGGTTAAATTCTTGAACGGCTTTTTCTTCACCATTGAATGCTTTGACAATTTCATGTCCGCCATATACTTCTTCAATCGTACCATTGATATGTCCCAAATATTCTTGTTGTTGCATGAAATATTTTTGGGAACGTTTCACAATAAAGCCAATCCCACCTAAAGAAATTGGTAAAATGAGGATGGCTGCAACAGTCATGAGAGGACTAATAGAAAGCATCATAATGAGTACTCCAATTAACATCGTAACAGAGGTAATAAGTTGCGTCATACTTTGACTTAAACTTTGACTTAACGTATCTACATCATTGGTCACTCTTGAAAGAACTTCCCCGTGTGTTTTGGTATCAAAATATTTCATTGGCAATCTACCAATTTTTTCTACCAATTGTCTACGAAAATGATAAGAAATCTTATTGGATACACCATTCATTAAGAATCCTTGAATGAAGGAAAATAACATACTTGCAATGTAAAGACATAATAGAATAGTAAGAATTCTACCAATTTTAGAAAAATCAATTCCACCTACTCCACTAATTTTTCGCATGAGTCCATTGAATATTTCAGTTGTAATTTTTCCAGATATTTTAGGACCTATAATTGAAAAAATGGTACTACCAACGGCAAATAAGAGAACAAAGAAAATTATGATTTTATAAGGACTTAAAGAATGCAATAAAGTACGCATAGTGCCACTAAAATCTTTGGCTTTTTCATTTGGCATCATAGGCCCACGTCTAGGGCCACGTCTCATATCTCTAGGCATTTTCTAATTCCTCCTTTGATAATTGAGATAACGCAATTTCTTGATAAACTTGACAAGTTTTCATGAGCTCTTTATGCGTTCCCATTCCTACAATATGTCCTTCTTGTAAGACAATAATTTGTTCTGCATTCATAATCGTACTGATACGTTGTGCAACTATTAATACAGTTGCCTTTTTCGTGATTTTTTTAAGAGCGGTACGAAGCGCCGCATCGGTTTTAAAGTCTAAAGCAGAAAAACTATCATCAAAAATATAAATATCTGGTTTTTTAGCAATGGCTCTGGCGATTGAAAGGCGTTGTTTTTGACCTCCAGATACGTTGGTTCCACCTTGCGCAATAGGAGCATCATAAGTATCGTTGAAAGTTTCAATAAACTCTGACGCTTGTGCAATTTGGGCGGCTTCCTTTAATTCTTTATCGGTAATATTCTCTTTTCCATATCCAATATTACTAGCAATAGTACCAGAGAATAAAACACCTTTTTGTGGTACATACCCAATTTTTTCACGCAAAACATGTTCATTCATCTCACGGATATCTACGCCATCAATACGAATAGAACCTTCTGTTACATCATAAAATCTCGGTATTAAATTAATTAAAGTAGATTTCCCACTTCCAGTCGAACCAATAAAAGCAGTCGTTTCTCCAGGTTTTGCTGTAAAAGTAATATCGGTAATTACATCCTCCGTTGCATCGGGATAACGGAAAGATACATTTTTAAATTCGACTACACCCTTTTTCTCTGGATCCAGTGGTTTTTCGATTTTAGGATTTTGAATTACTACATCAGTTTGTATGATTTCATCAATACGTTTGGCGGATACAGATGCACGTGGTAACATAATAGAAATCATAGAAATCATTAAGAACGACATAATGATTTGCATCGTATATTGAATGAATGCCATCATATCTCCCACTTGCATACTTCCAGCATCGATACTATAAGCACCTTTCCATAAGATAACAAGAGCGACAGTATTCATAATAAACATCATAGCAGGCATCATAAAGGACATCGTACGTCCGATAAATAAGTTTAATTTGGTTAAATCTTTATTGGCTTTATCAAAACGTTCTTCTTCATGTTGTTCATTGTGAAATGCACGAATAACAGGTAAACCTGTCAAGATTTCTCTTGTGACTAAATTGAGACGATCTACTAGTTTTTGTACAATTTTAAATTTTGGCATTGCGATTGCAAATAAGACAATGACAAGTGTTAAAATAGACATGACTGCAACTGCAATAATCCATGCCATGGAAGAATTTGCATGAATACTTTTGATAACGCCTCCAATTCCTATAATTGGTGCATAAAAAACAGTTCTAAGTAACATCACAAGTACCATCTGCATTTGTTGAATATCATTGGTTGTACGCGTAATTAAAGATGATGTTCCAAATTGTTTCATTTCCGTACTTGAAAAAGAAACAACTTTTTCAAATACTTTTTTACGTAATACACGGGCAAGTTTGGCTGCCAAACGAGCACCCAAAAGTCCAACTAAAATCGTAGAAAACATACTTAGTAAGGCAATTCCTAACATTTTAGCGCCTGATACAATAATATAATTGGTTTGCATTTTATCCGTATTGATACCAATTGTTTGATATTCCTGCCTTACCATTTGAATTGCTCCACTAGAAAGTAATGATTCAGGAACTTGTTCGATTTTTTCGGTTGCTTCCTTTAGCATTTCTGTACGAGCCTCACTAGGCATATTTGATAAAACGGTAAATAAATCGACATCGGTTGGAATTCCTTCTACGAAAGAATCTACACCTAAATTATTTTCTCTTGATCCTTCTAATGTTGCAACCATTAAAATTGGATTGATCAAAATATGATTTAAATTTTCACTATCCTTTTTCTTTTCATAGATAGCTTCTGTTTCTAATAATGGATATTTTTGAACCAATTGATTATATTTACTTGTAGATAACGTACTTTTATCAAATAATTGGTAATTATCTAAGACAAAATTTTGGTCTTCTTCACTTAAAAATAACAGGATTTTATCCATTTCACTTGCACGAATTACTCTAGGTGAAGTTTCTTCAATTCCCCCTTGACTAATTCCTACATTGACAATATTAGATGTATAATCTGGCAAAGATAAATCACATACCGCTTGAAATGCAAGTAGTAAAATAATTACAAAAATACTAAGCCACGAATCTTTGATATAATGAAACATCTTTAACATTCATAATCCTCCTTTTATACATACTTGATACATTATAGTCCAATGTATTTATTGTGTCAAATAACACTCATGGAAAAACAACTTTACGTTGTTTTGATATAAAATATACGAATGGTATTCAAAATAGTTAATATCATAACCCCTACATCCGCAAAGACAGCAAGCCACATACTTGCAATTCCAAGAATACCCAAAATCATAATGAGTATTTTAGCTGTAATCGCAAGTGCCATATTCATTTTGACAATATGTTTTGTTTTTTTGGCAATTTGAAAAGTGGTTAAAAGTAAATTAGGGTCATCGTTCATCAATACAATATCACTTGCTTCAATGGCCGCATCACTACCAATATTACCCATTGAAACACCAATTTCAGCACTGATTAAAACTGGTGCATCATTCATTCCATCACCAACAAACATCGTGTGGAATGTTTGTTTTAAAGCATTGACGATTTCTACTTTATCCGTAGGTAATAAACTCGCATAGCAGTTATCCATATGTAGATACTTACCTACTTTTGAAACATTTTTTTCGTTATCGCCAGAAAGCATAATCACATGTTCTATTCCATACTGTTTGAGTTTTCGTACTAGATTTTTTATATTTGGTTTTAATTCATCTGCAATCACAATAGCACCCATATAGTTATGATCGAATGCTACATAAACAATAGTTCCCATCGCATCTATGTGAGAATATGAAATTTTGTTTTCTTCTAATAATGACTCATTTCCAACCAATAAAGTTTTATTTTGATAACTTGCTTCTATTCCTTTTCCGGCAATTTCTTTGATATTTTCTATTTCCATTGTAGGATTCGTTTTACATGCGTTTCGAATGGCTTTGGCAATAGGATGATTAGAATGACTTTCGGCATTAGCTGCATAGTTTAATACTTCTTCTTTCGTAGAAGAAAAAGGGATCACTTGTTGTACAGAAAAATTACCTTTGGTTAATGTTCCTGTTTTATCAAAGATAACCGTATCGATTTGATCTAAGTTTTCTAATACCATATTCTTCTTAATTAAAATACCTTTTTTACCTGCAATTCCAATTCCTGAAACAAATCCAAGTGGAATAGATACAACCAAGGCACATGGGCAAGATATTACTAAAAAGACAAGAGATTTATAAAACCAGTATGTAAATGGTTTCCCTAATAAAAATGGAATGATGGTAATAAGACATGCCATGCCAACGACAATGGGTGTATAGTATTTGGCAAATTTGGTAATAAATTTTTCATGTGAAGTTTGATGATTGCTTGCTTCTTCCATTAAAGAAAGTACTTTTGCTACAGTAGAATTTGTATAATCTACTTGTGTTTCAATTTCAAGTACACCTTCTTGATTGACACATCCACTCATTACAGTATCATGAATACCTACTGTATGGGGCAAAGATTCGCCCGTCATAGAAGATGTATCCACACTACTTGTTCCAGATATCACCACTCCATCTAAAGGAATTCGTTCTCCTGGATTTACCACAATGGTGTCACCACATTTAACTTGCTCAATAGGAACTGTTTTTATTGTACCATTTATTTTAATATGTACAGTCTCCACTTTTAAATTCATCAATTTCCCAATCGCATTTTTGGTATAATCTGTTGCCTTATCGCTTAAATATTCTCCAATTTGATAGAATAAAACAACTGCAATAGCTTCTGGATATTCTTGAATCGCAATTGCCCCTACAGTTGCGATAATCATTAAAAATTTTTCATCCATAAATTGATGTTTTTTGATATTTTTCAAAACATCTAACCATATATCATAAGATAAAATGAGATAAAGCAAAATGAAAATACCATAATATATCATATTTTTGGGAATGAAAAATGTGAGTAAAAAAAGTAAACTAATGCCTATCCATCGTATGATTTCCTTTTTCATATGGAACCCCTTTCTTGAATATGTTCATATCCATATTTGAGAATAATTTGAATATGTTCATCTGCAAGTGAATAGTAAACTGTTTTTCCAATTTTTTCATATTTTACAAAATTTTGGGTTCTTAATACTTGTAATTGATGAGAAATTGCAGAATGTGTCATTTGTAATTGTTCTGCGATTTCACTTACACACAAACTGTTATCAGATAATGCATTTAGTATTTTTAATCGTGTGACATCACCAAACATTTTATAAAATTCACTCAATGCGTAAATGGTATCTACATTCATATTCTATCCTCCTATATTATATGATTATATGTTCATATATTCACATTATATCATATACTTTTCAAAAAGAAAACCCGAATTTCGGGTTATACTTCAATGAGTTCATATTCTTTATTACCAATTCCCAATGCATAAGCAGCATCAATGGTATGCGTACCATGTCTAGAAGCAATTCGTTCTAGTAAATGTTCTTTTCCAGGATCGTTTGCATTTTTTACCAAATCAATACATGCTTGATCAATCGCAACGGGATCTAGAGATGCCAATATACCGATATCTTGCATACAAGGATCTTCGGCAGTTGCACAACAATCACAGTCAACTGACATATTACACATTACATTAATATAAGCAATATTATCTTTAAAATAATCTGTTACTGAAGATGCGGCATCTGCCATAGATTCTAAAAAGCCAATTTGATCTGCTTGGAACATTTCTTCATAACTGGCATTTTCTTTTCCAACACAGTGAATATATCTTTTTCCTTTTGAAGATGCTACACCGATGGATAATTGTTTTAAGGCACCACCATATCCACCCATTGGGTGTCCTTTAAAATGGGATAACACTAACATCGAATCATAATTTTCTAAGTTCTTACCTACATAGTTTTTTTGAATTTGTTTTCCGTTAGGAATAGGAAGTTCCATATCTTCTTCACTATCTAAAATATCTACATCGAAATATTTACTCCATTCATGATCTTCCATCAATTGTAAATGTTTTTCGGTAGTATCTCTTGCTCCATCATATGCGGTATTACATTCTACAATGGTTCCATTTACATGTTCAATCATAGGTTTCATGAATTCTGGACGAAGGTAATTTTGGTTACCTGCTTCTCCAGAATGTACTTTTACTGCGACTTTACCAGTTAGTTTTTTGCCTAACATGTCATACAATCTAACAACATTCTCAGGGGTAATGTTTCTTGTGAAATAAACTTTACTTTTTTCCATAATCTTATCCTTTCTTACAATAATAGTGTATCATTTTTCATGTTTTGAGGTCAAGTTTTGATTACAATTTAAAATATTTAATATTAAAGATAGTACCTTTATACAAATATTCAAATACATGCGTAAATTTTATTTTAAAATTCCAATACAAATTATTATTTTCTTCATTAAACATGATAGCATAAAATAAGCAAATCAAAAGCAGATTTGCCTAAAATATAATCTCTCAATTTTAATTTTGATCTTCAAAAGGGTGTTTTAATTTATTTATTATTTCATTACTAACAATCTTTTTGCAAATATTATATATTTCTGTTGCCTTATCTAGACTTATATCTAATTGAATTACAAATTCACTTATGATTTTATCTTTATTCTTTCTACTTATAAAAAAGTGTTTTTCTAATATATCATTCACTAATATTGTTTCATTTTCTGTTAAGTTTGTTTGTTTAGAAAGTTCATGTAAAAACTCTTTTTTATTCACTGCTATCACCATACATTTGACCTTTTGTTTCAAGTCCTAATAATCTTCCGTATTCAAATATATATGACAAACTAAATAAGAATAATATTTCTACCAAATCATAGGTTTCAAACTCTACATTTAAATCAGAACTGAATAACAATTCAAATATACCACCGCCAATATTACTCATTATGATTATGATAATCATTTTCCAAGCAATCTTTTTGATTAAAATTACATTTTCTAAAGTAAATGGTGTCTCTCCGTGATTGATATTATCAAATAAAGTTTCTAAATGCTTAAATATGATAGATGTCAAAATAATGATTACTAAAAGAACCGCAAACCCGGTTTCAACATAACCAATTATTTTTGCTTTACTATTATTTTCAAATATAGATATTACTTTAGTATTTAAAAATTCTTTATCTGCATCTGCTAAAACAAATGCTCCAACTTTTAAGACCACTTTATCGTCTGTTTCTAAAAGATTGATATTATGATTTGGAAGATTTAAAGTTAAATTATTATCTTTTATTACAACTTTATCAATCAAATACGGTAAAGTAATTAAAATGAAACAAATAAAAGGAATAGCAATATAACAAAAAATTCTTCCTATTTTAGATATTACAGAAATGATTTTACTTAAAAATTTCATTTTCTTTTGTTCTTCTTTTTTTAAACTTACAACTTTGGTTTTCACTTCATCTCCAAGTGAATCAATATCAATGATACTATCATTTACTAAATCATTGATTTTACAATGAAAAATTTTACATAATTCTAATAAATTATTCATTGTAGGGTAAGCATCTCCAGTTTCCCATTTACTTACTGATTGCCTAGATACATTTACTTTTTCTGCTAAATCTTCTTGTGATAGTTTTTTCAAAATTCTTATTTTTTTTAAATTATCTCCAAATTTCATTTAGAGTACCTCCTTTTCACAATAAATTATATAGTTGAAAGTGATTTTAAACTATCAACTTTTAGTTGCATTTAGATTTTATCATAAAAAAACTAGATATACAATCTAGTGATAATCATTATTGGTACCCTAAAGAAAGGAGTACGACAACTTTATTTTATTAATTTCTTTTGTTTTTTTGTCATCTATCAAATAATAATTATAAAATTCACTATTACTTATATTATTTCTTAATATCTTCAATTTCATCACCTTCTTATTGTTTTTGACAATATGCAAGTGTGTTTTCTAAATTTTCAAAATTTAATATAAAAGCATTGTATCAAGAACAAATGTTTGGTATAATTTTATTAGGAACATTTAATAGTTGGGTGATTGCCAAACTTCATAAAGAAGGAGGCGATATAATGAACAAGAAGGATTTTTTAATTCTATCTTTAGTAATTCTTATCTTCCTATTAGTATTATTACTATTTATAGTCTTAATATAAAAAGAAAATCACCTAACTCAGCAATGATTTAGGTGAAACCAAAATTATATTAGCAACACTCAACATGCGATATTGAATGTTCCTTTTTTATTTTATGCAAGTTTCCTTGACATATTCATAATAACATAAAAACGTACTTTTATCAAGTACGTTTTCTATTTTTACTCGTATTTTTCCGAGTTTGGTATCAATCTGGTAGCGCCGGGGAGATTCGAACTCTCGACCTATCGGGTATGAACCGATTGCTCTAGCCAACTGAGCTACAGCGCCATTTCAAACAAGCAATATCATAATATCATAATTGCTTGTTTTTGACAATACTTTTTTACAATAATCTATTTTTTATTTTATCTATTCTACATATTTATATACAATTACATCATAATTTTTGGAACAATATATCCAATAATAAATGCAGATAATAACATTGCAGGAGCATAAATATATGCAAGTTTATTTTTGTCTGTATCACAAGCATATTCTAATCCTTTAAATGTATAACATGTATATAATAAACTTCCAACTAAATAAACAACTAAAGCAAGTTTTAAATTAATGAATATACAAATTGCTGTTACTAAATATACAACTGTCATAAGACTTGCACTTGCTCCTAACCAAGTAATCATTTTCTTATAACTTGTTTCATTTTTAAATAGTTTTGCACTGATTAAATATGCAATTGCTGCAATCAATGCATATGTTGCTACTGCAACGATAATAGACATAATTGCTATTTTAGCATATGGAATTTCAATATTGGTATTTACTAATCCCAAATAGCTTGATGCTACTCCCATTAAATCCATAATGGTTCCCATCATTTCTTTACATAAAACACAAACCATAATTGCGATTGCAATTGCGCTTGCTCCTAATGCAATTAATGCATTATTGAAATTACTTTCGTTGATAAATGATTTCATGGTATCAACAGGTGCTGTAAACATACCTTTTACTAAATTCAATAAATCTGTCACAATAGAAGAACTACCTGTTGCAACAGTTTTCACATTTTTTTGACAACTACATTCTTGTCCTTCTACTAATTCTTTTCCACATTTTGTACAAAATTTTGCCATTGTTTATAAACCTTCTTTCTAATAATATTTTGAAAAATATGTAGTCATACTTCCGGCATCTACTACACGGAATGCACCATCAGCATATGTAAGATAAACATACATGTTATCAGAATCACTACTGTCATGCGTTTTTGTTTCTGTACCTGATGTATAATTTACAGAATATTTATATTTTGTACTTACATAACAACGGTAAGTATCACTACTACTAAAGCTATTTAGTGTAACTTCTGTAAAACTAATACTTGTTAATCCAGAATTTGCTAAACTATTCTTTAATGAATTATATGATTTTTCTAAATCGGTCAAATCTGCACCTTTATAGTCAAATGAAGATTTGATTTCAGAAAATTCTTTTTGATCTTTTGCGCCATCATATAATGTTTGTAAACTTGTTTTTGCTAAATCGGTAAGTTGTTTTTTCATTTCATCAGATAAATTATCTTCACTCAAAGAATAAGTATAATTTGAATATTTTGATACACGAATTTTTTCTTCTACATCAAATCCCATTGGCGCTGAAATAACTGCACTATATTCTGTTGTAAACATTGCTGGCATTTTATATACATCATAACTTTCATCAGATTTTTCTTTATCTATGTATTTAGAATTTACTTCTTTGCCCTCAATTTTTATTTTAGATCCTTTTAATACTTTCATTTCAAAATCTTTTGTAATTTCCATAGGCATATTGTCAGTTGCAACCTGCCATTCATCAAAAATCAAATATTTTTTTGCTTTTTGTTTGATTAATTTTACTTTTACGGTATTGGAATCATCATCTCCATTTTCCACATAAGTAATAGTTACAGTTGCTGTGAATCCAGAGGCATCTTTTTCTACTTTTCCAACACTATAATTTGCTATTTTTTTAATATCATCTTCATCATATTTTTCTTCAAATAGTTTTTTAAACATACTTTTAGAAGTAAATTCACTTTTTTCTACTTCCATATACTGATATAACTTTTCAGCATCCATATTTGCTGCAGCTAAGAAATAATCTTTAGCAATCGTCTTTGGTGATAATTTATTATTAATTACAGAATAAGCAATAATACATATCACAACAAATACAATCACAATTCCACCAATCATCTTTTTCGTTTTAGACATTTTCTTTAATTTTGTACTAAAACTTTCTGTTGGTTCTGTTTTTGGACTTTTTTTGGGCAATTTTTTTTCTACTTTCAACTTTGCCCCACAATTTTCACAAAATTGTGCATCGTTTGCATTTTTAGTTCCACATTCTTCACAAAACATACATTCACTCCTATCTAAATATAAAATTACATCATTTTTGTCTTGTTGTCAATGTTCTTGTGCCGTTTTTTGTCGATATAATGAAGAAAAAATTAACCTTTTTGATCTTACACTAGTATCATTTTATGATAAAATTAGAAATCTATTCTTTTTCATAATTCTGCAAAAATTGATATAAATGATTTGCTGTTTTATCAGGTAAAATACTTTTTAATTCTTCTATAGAAAGTTGTTTTAATTTGGTAATTGTTTTATATTTTTTGAGTAATTCTTTTTTTCTAACAGATCCAATACCTTCGACATGATCTAAAATACTTTCTAAAGAACCCTTACTTCGAATTTGTTTGTGATAGTGAATTGTAAAATTATGGACTTCATCTTGCATACGTTCCAAATAATAGAATAAATTGCTTTTTTTATCAATTTCAATTTCTTCTATTGGATCAAACGCTAATAAACTAGATGTAGCATGTTTATCGTTCTTTTTAAGACCAACTACCATAATATGCATACCTAAACTCTTGATTACATCTCGAACCACATGTATTTGACCAACTCCACCATCTACAATAATTAAATCCGGTGGTGTTAAACCATCTTTTAATACACGAAAATACCTACGATATGTTACTTCTTGCATCATCGCATATTCATCATTACTATTCCCTGTAATTTTGAATTTACGATAATCATTTTTACTTGGTTTTCCATTTACAAAAACAACCATTCCAGACACACTAAATGTTCCAAATAAATGAGAATTATCAAATAATTCAATACGGTCTAATTTATCTAAATGTAGGATATCTCTTAATTCTTCATTGGCATTGACTGTTCTTTGTTCATCTTTTTGAATGAGTTCAAATTCTTCATTTAATGCAATTTCAGCATTTTTATTCGCCATTTCAATCAATTTAAATTTTACTCCTTTGACAGGTTTCTTAACTGGAATCGATAAGAAAGATTCGAGTAAGGTTTCATCGACAATCTGTGGTACCAGTAATTCTTTTGGAAGTAAAAAATTTTTGTCATAGAAACTGGCAATATAACGTGTTAATTCTTCCTCTACTTCATCAATTAATGGGAAAATATGCGAATGTCTTTCTAAAATTTTACCGCCACGAATAAAGAATGCTTGGACAGACAAATATCCTCTATCTACATAATACCCGAATAAGTCTCTATCAATATCATCTTGAATTTCCACTTTTTGTTTGGTTAGTGTAATTTCAATATAATCTAATAAATCTTTTAATTCTTTGGCTTTTTCAAAATTCATTTTTTCGCTTTCTTGATACATTTCTTCTTTGATTTTTTTGGTAATTAAAGTGTGATCTCCTTTTAAGAATTGAATAATGTCATGTTCCATTTGCGCAATGGTTGATTCTTCTATTTGGTTACTACAATATCCAAGGCACTGTCCAATATGATAATATAAACATGGTCTTTTATTGTAAGTTTTACATTTTCTTAATGGATACATACGATTTAATAAATTAACAGTATTTCGGGCAGCTACTACATTGGGATAAGGACCATATAATCTACTTTTATTTTTTCTTTTATTTAAACTGCGAACGACTAATAAACGTGGTACTTTTTCATTGGTTAATTCAATATAAGGGTAACTTTTATCATCACGAAGCAAAATATTGTATTTTGGATCATGTTCCTTAATTAAATTAATTTCTAATATGAAAGATTCTGTTTCACTTCCAACTACAACATATTCAAAGTCGACAATTTCGCTGACCAATTTTGCTGTTTTTCCGGTATGCGTACCTCTAAAATAGGAACTTAAACGATTTTTTAATTTTTTGGCTTTTCCAACGTAGATGATAACACCATCTTTGTTTTTCATTAAATAGCATCCTGGTTTATTGGGAACAAGGGCTAATTTTTGCTTAATTGTGTTCATTGAGATCACCTAATAGTATTTTATCACAAATATGCAAATTGTAAGCATTTTTTGATATAATGAATATGGTGATACCTATGCGTTCTATTGATCAAAATCATATAACAGAATATCAAGTACAAAAATCCAAATTCATTACTTATTTATTTTTTGTTACTTCGATAGAAGAAGTAAACAAAAATTTAGATATGATAAGAAAAAAGCATCCGGATGCGACACATCATTGTTATGCTTATATTGTGGATCAACAAAAACGTTGTTCGGATGATAAAGAACCCTCTGGTACCGCTGGAATGCCTATTTTAAATGTACTAGAAAAGCAAAATTTAAATTTTGTTTTATGTATTGTCGTACGTTATTTTGGAGGAATTTTGTTAGGTGCAGGTGGCTTAGTGAGAGCTTACACAAATTCTGTCACACAAGCTTTGCAAGAAACCACATATGTAGATATTGTCCCGGGAAAAGAAATATGTTTATACTTTCATTATTCTCAAAAACCAAAAATAGATGTTTGGATGAAAGATGTGAACTTGTTAGATGCCGAATATCAAGATGTCATTCGTTATCATATTCAGATTGCAGATACCAAATGGGAAAAAAAGCGAGTTCAAATACTCCCCTATCTTACTTCTTATACCATCATAAAAGAACACTGTTATGTAAAATTATAATTACAAATTTTAAAAAATTGTTTACTATAAGTTATACGAATGGTATAATATTTTTGGATATATTTGATAATTGATGTTTTCTTTCTTTTTGCGATCGCAAATGGAAAGGCGGTGTATGAATATGAGTAGACGGGAATATTTTTTACATTTTATTATATTACTTTTATTCGCCATTATTTTTATATTAACAAAAAACATTTGAGTATACTCAAATGTCTCTCCAAAGAACAACATCAACTAGCATATCGAATATGTCCTTTTTTGTATAAACAATGGTTTATACATGCTATATTATATCATGAATGTTATAATATTTCCAATGAATTTTATTTATTTTGAATTTAGACTAGTCAAATTTTACAATATATGTTATACTGTACTTGTGCCTATTTTGGACTGTTAGCTCAGTTGGTAGAGCAACTGACTCTTAATCAGTGGGTCTAGGGTTCGAATCCCTAACAGTCCACCATATTTGTTCAATAACATTTCTAGCAATTATAAGATTTTGCTAGAAATTTTTATTTATTAATTTAATATTTCTTGTATATCTATACTCTTTCCTCTACCATATGCGTAATATTGATTATCAACTAGTAAATCACCATTTGCAAAAATAATTTTATCATAAATATCAGTAAGTGAACTTTTAACGAAAGAAACATTACATTTACGATCTACATATTTTGTACATTCTTCCTCATTAGTTATTTTTAAACTCCAATAGGCTTTATCGGTTTTTATTATGGAAACATTGCCACCACCAAGATATAAAATTTTTTCATCTTTAGGAATTTCCCCTAATTTTTGTTTCTGATTATTCTTGTCATAATAATATATAATGTTGTCCTTTATAGTAATTATTTCCTCATTCCAACCGTTTGAAGCAATAAAATCGTAATCTTCGTTGAAAATTATGTCCCTATTATAAACATACAAATCAGAGTTATATTTATCTTTATATTCCTGTGGAGTCATAATTTCTTTATCCTCATTGATAATATAAGTTAATTCGTGATTTTTATTATATATTCCCGAATTTAATATAAATGCTAGATTACTATTTCCGTAATCAGTTTTAATGCAATTTTTATCATTTGAAAATAACTTTTGTCCATTAAATTTATACAAATCGCCTGTAGATGTTAAAAAATAGTTATTGTCTAAAGATATGGCATCTTTTATTTCTTCACATACTAAGCCTTCTTCATTATAATCATTTCCCCAACCAAAGCCATAATGTTCTTCCTGCAGTGTTTTTTCAAATTTTGAAGTACCACAACCACAAATACCTAACAAAATAATTCCACATAGTAATATTAAACTAATTTTTTTCATTTTCTTTCCTCACTTTCTTTTAATCACAGATTGTTGAGCAACCTATATCGCCATAACTTGTTTTTTTGCAAGATGTACAACATTTTGTTCCATCTTCCCTTGTATAACATTTTGTTGTATAACCATTATTATTTTCAGTATCACCATTGTCATTATTAAAGATACCCAAACCAATAACTATAAATATTAACATAATTACAACTATTACAATACCACCTATTTTAAAAAAGTTTAATTGACTATCAGTATAATTAGATAATTTTGCATTTTCTTCATTATCTATATTAAAATTTATTTCAGTATGTGTTTGATAATAATAAAATAGTCTTAATCTTAAAATAAGATAAATAATGGGTATTAAGATAAAAACAAAAATCATTTTTTGTTGTTGTAAAGCAATTATTACTAACAAAACCGATACTAACATATAAGAAATATTAAAAATACTAAAATAACCTTCTTGTTTCAAAATGATGTTATGTATCATTTGTTTTTCTTTATATGTCAATTTAAAATAACTTTTTCTTTTTCCATTTTTAGCCATACATACAATCCCCTTTTTTCCACATTTCTATTATAACACATTTTATCTATGAACAAGAAATGATAAAATGAAAAAAACAACCTATAATGACATTAAAACATTCAATTATTTTTTAACATTTGTTACATAAAAAAACAAAAATAGAAAAATCTAAAAGTGGAAGAAAAAGTTTATAATGAAGTGCTATTTGATATTAAAAAGGCAAATTCACTCTTTCATGTTTGTAAAATTGTATTTTCCCCTACTTTTATTTCCTATTTTTGTTTTCATCTCAATTTTTTTGTAATTTATTCATATATGCTTTTTAATTCATATATTTTTTGAGTACTTCATAGTTGCCTACAATTTCTTTTTGTCCATCGATAATATAACTTGCAGTCTGTTTTTCATCATCGATTTTCACAATAATAGAAAACGCTTCTATTTTATATTCTTTTTTAAACGCTTCTAACTCCTTGTCATATAAAATTTTTGCCATATTTTTTCCCTCCTTGCACCTCACTATACCATAGTCCATCGCAGCGTACAAATGAGAAATATCGCATATTTGTAACTATTTTTTCACTAATTTTTAAAATGTGTATAACAGATTTTCAAATTTTGTTTTAACACGAATACAAATATATAAAATATATTAAATTATAAAAAAATACCAATTAGTCAATTGGTATTCTTCGTTCAGTAACGGTTTTACTTTCTTTTGGATATGTAATTTTTAAAATTCCGTTTTCTAAATTTGCTTTGATAGATGATTCGTCGATATCACCTACATAAAAAGTACGACTATATTCTCCATAATAACGTTCTTGATGAATATAATTTTTTTCTTGATTTTCTTTATAAGCAGTCACTGTTACATAACCATTATTATAATCAATAGTTACATTATCTTTACTATATCCAGGTAAATCCATTTCCATACATTGATTGCCATCTACTTCATAAATATCTGTCTTTAATAGTTCTAGATCATTACGATCAAAGAATCCATTCCATAAATTTGTTCTTAAATTCATATAATCCTCCTTTATATCAAAATTAGTGTATGCATTTACATCTAAATTATACGTCATCGTAACAAGACGCAATTATTTGATAGGCTTTTTCATTTTCCCTAGATACCAGATAGATAAGATAATTCCCAATTTTGGTTTCTTTTCTATTTTTTAATAATTGATATTGAATTTCATCTTTATCTTTCCACTCTGTTTCTAAATTTTCAAAATAATTGTGAACTGCATTTTCGACTTCTTGTTCATCTTTCGAATCAATGATTAAAAATTGTTCCACTGTATCTAATTTATTAGTAACAGCAAATAAAAATCCATTTACTTTAGAAACATTAATATTCATTTTTTCTAAATCAGTTTTCTCTAAAAAAATCATATCTGGAAATACTTTTTGCTTGGTTTCTTTGATTTGATCTAGTTTTTCTACTGCATCTGTACCTGCAATATAAATGAAATGATTTCCATATTCTTGTTCCAGACGATTTGTGTAGATTTGTTTGATTTCTTCATTGCTTTCATTTTGATAGCGATTGAACCAATAAGTAGTAATTTTATCTTCTACTTGTTCTTTATAATCACTGACTGGTTCTATCACCAGATATGTTTGGGGACTGGTATTAGAAGTACAAAAGAAAATTTTATGATATTCATTATTTTGAATTCCTAATATATTTTCTGCTTCTTCTTGACTATAAATGGTAAATTCACTTAAATCATCTTCGAGATTCTTAGCTAAACTATCATAATCAATTTCATCAATGACAAGATCATTCAGTTCGCGTTTTACTTGATCTAAATCTAAGTCTTTTTGCTTAGTTCCACATCCTGTGAATAAGAAGGAAAATAATAAGAAGAATATTGTTATTTTTTTCATGTTATCACCATTTGTAATGTGTGCAGATTTGCATATTTTATACTATTCTTTCCATACTATTAAGGGTGATTTTATGTATCAAAAATCTCTTTGGTTAGATGGATTTCAAGAAAATAAAGAAAAAGCAATCTTAAAAGAAAAAAATGTAGATGTTTGTATTATTGGTGGTGGAATGGCAGGTATTTCTACTGCTTTTGCCTTAAAAGATAGTGATCTATCCACTATCCTCATTGATAAAGGTACCATTGGTTTTGGAGCAACAGCATATACAACTGCGAAAATCTCTTATTTACAGGAGCTTCCTTATCAAAAAATTGCTACTATGCATGGAGATGAAGCTGCTAAATTGTATTATGAATCGCAAAAACAAGCATTTGAACAAATAAAATATAATATTGATACTTATCATATAGATTGTGACTATAAAGAAGTAGATGAATGTATTCTCGCAACGAAAAGTTCTGATATTTCTAAAATTAAAAAAGAAGAAAATTATTTCAAAAAATGGAAAGTTCCATATTTTCAAGTAGAAACACTTCCTTTACCTATTCACATTCAATATGGAATTGGTGTCAAAGGAGCTGTATTTCATCCTTTAAAATATTTATATGGTTTAAAAAAACAAATACAAAATAAAATTCCTATTTATGAAAATGTATTTGCAAAGAAAATAAGTGAAAAGAACAACAAGTACAAAATAGAAACTACAGAAGGAACTATAGAAGCTAAGTATGTTGTAGTAGCAACCCATTATCCATTTTTTGTAATACCTAGTTTTATTCCTTTTAAAACACATGTTGAAAAATCTTATGTGATTGCTGCTAAAGAAAAAGAAATTTATAATTTATCCAGTATTACAATTGGCGTCCCAATGCACTCTATTCGTTATCAAGAGGATTATTTAATTTATGGAAGTTACGCACATGCATTAACCAATCACTTAGATGATGAAAAAAATTTCAGCAAAATGAAAGAACGTTTTCAAAGCCATTTTCAAAAAGAAATTGACTATATTTGGTTTAACCAAGATTTAATACCAAATGATGGAATCCCCTTGATTGGCGAAACCGAAAAAGAATCACATCTATTTTTAGCAACTGGGTTTCATACTTGGGGAATGACCAATGGTACCATTGCTGGTACTGTAATTGGAGATCTCATTTTAAAATCTTATTCTCCATATGAAGATTTGTTTGCATTAAAACGGAATTGGAATTTATTTCGTACTGGACACTTTATTGTGGATGCATGTAGATATGCCAAAATTTATTTAGAAACTTATTGTATTAAAAACCCAAAATTTTATCATGATCATGTATGTGTCATGTATGAAAACGGAAAACGAATTGGAATCTATATCGATCCGCATGGTATTCAACATAAAGTCTATAATCAATGTCCTCACATGAAATGTAATCTTATTTTTAATGAGAAAGAAAAGACATGGGATTGTCCATGCCATAGTTCAAGATTTGATATTGATGGAAATGTCATACGTGGACCAAGTACATTATCTATTAAAATACCAAAATCATAAATGGAATCAAAAAATAGGAAATTATCTTCCTATTTTATTTTTCATTCCTTTTGATCCATTAAAAGTACTTAAGATATTACTATCAAATGAAGTTGTTTTTTTATTTGCATTTTTATAATCTTTAATGGCTATGGTAATCATGTCATCTAATAAAGTCGTATAATCTTTTGATTGATTCCACATGTAGAATGATAGACAACCAGGTATTGTATTTGGTTCATTTACATATACTTCTTCCGTTTCACGGTTGATCAAAAAATCAATACGTACCGTTCCTCCTAAATTTAATATACGGAATGTTTTTAAAGATAATTCTCTTATCTTGTCTTCTAATTTTTTAGAGATACGAGCTGGAATTACCATTTCACTATTAGACATTTTTCCACTTGTTTTCATACCTATCTTTGTTTTTCCTTTTCCACCTGATAAGTATTTATCATCAAATGTTAGAAATTGATTTTTGGTTAACATTTCTGCTAAGGCAGATGTTTCTTGATATTCATAATTTCCAAATACACTACAGTTTACTTCAAGTAAATTTGGTATTACTTGTTCTACAATAATTTTAGTATCATAAACCATTGCTTCCGTAATGCATTTATCTAGTTCTTTCTCTGTTTTGGCAATTGAAATACCGATACTACTACCTAGTCTTGCAGGTTTTACAATCACTGGATATCCAATTTTTTTCACTTCTTTGATAATTTTAGAACTATCTGTTAAATATTCTGCATCGTAAAACCAAGTATATTTTGGAACAGGAATTTCATTTAATTCCATCAATTGTCTTTGGACAACTTTGTCTTGTCCTAAAGCAGCTCCTAAAATATTACATCCAACATAAGGGACACCAATAAAATCAAGGAATCCAGCTAAAGAACCATCTTCTGCACCTTTTCCATGAACGATTGGAAAAGCAATATCAATTTCGGCAACATTATGACGAAATAATCCCGTGACAGATTGTAAGAAAAATCCTTCACTTGTTTTGACCAATGTTACTTTTTTGGCATAACGTTTGAGTGTATCAAAATTACGATATACATCCATTTCCGTTAACATTTTTCCAGTATACCATGTACGATCTTTAGCAACGTAAATTGGTACAATTTCATATTTATTTGAATCCATATAATTCATAGCTTGTACTGCTGTAATAATGCTGACTTCATGTTCTACACTTTCGCCACCAAAAATTACTCCTACTTTAATTTTCATAAATTCCTCCTACTTCTCATTAAAAATGTCTGGTAAATCATTTTCCAATAATACATATGTTTCTTTTTCATACAATTTTTGCATTAATGGGAAAGCTTCCTTGACGTCATTTAACACATAAATATTTTCTGTATTGTATTTCTTTTTGATCAGGGCACGATAAATTGGTTCTGTTTGTTTTTTACCTACTAAAATTACCGCATCTGCAACAGAAGCAATTTGGTCCCCAAAAGTATAATTTAATTCATCTTGCATACTACCCATTTCAATCATTCCAGGTGTTACTACTATTTTTTTGCCTGGCATTAAAGCCAGTACATCTAATGCCATTTTTGATCCAACTGGATTCGAATTATAGGCATCATCTATTATATTTATATTTCCCATTTTTTTCATTTCTAAACGATGTTCTACTGGTTTTACCTTTTTTACACCTGCTTGTAATTGTGGAATGGTCATACCAAATTCATATCCTAAAGCAATTCCTGCTAAAATATTATAAATATTGGCTTGTCCCAATAATTTTGTCGTAAATGCGTATTTTTTCTTATCGCCTTTGAATATTACATCAAAAGTAGTTCCTGCATAGCTTAATTGGATATTTGTAGCACGTACATCAGCATTTTTTGCATCAATTCCAATCCATACAATTTTACACGTATTTTTTAATTTGTAATTTACTTGTAATGGATCATCAGCATTCAAAACACCAATACCATCTGCTGGTAATGATTCAATTAATTCAAATTTTCCTTTTTGAATATTTTCTTGTGATCCAAAACTCTCTAAATGTGCAGTTCCGATTTTGGTTAAAATTCCATATTGCGGATGTACAAAATCACATAGTTCTTGTATTTCACCACATTTAAATGCTCCCATTTCGGCAATTAAAATATCATTAAATTTATCTAAGTAATTATTAATGGTTAGAGTTAAACCAAGTGGTGTATTGAAGTTTTTTGGTGTTGGCAGAGCATTATACTTCATATTTAAAATATCACTTAGAATATTTTTACTACTTGTTTTTCCATAACTTCCTGTAATTCCTACTACTTTTAAGTTCATATTTTTTAATTTGCGGATGGCTTTTCTTTTAAATCCAGCATTGATACTTTTTTCAATTGGAATATTCACTCCATTGGCCAACCATACTATATAATAATTTAGATATGCACCGAGTCCCATGATAATATAATAAATTGGCAAATAGTTCATATTATAAGATACAATCATCCAAATGATTGGAATCAAATAAATAAGATAAGTAGTGACAAATAGTCTTTTAACACGTTTTGTATATTTTAATGGCAATTTATTTTGTTCTTTACTTTGTTGATACAACTGTACCAATGATAATCCTGTATATAATGTAACAAAAAGAACCATTGTAAGAACGTCAGAAGCAATAAATCCTATGACAAATATAATAAAGAACAAATCTAAATTCAGAAAAATTGTTTTTTTATTTTTCCATGTCCATTTTAAATAACGATTCCCTTCATTGTACCAATTTTGTTGCAACATATGTATTGATTTTTTAGATTTTAAAAACAAATAAATTGCAAATGAAAATAATGAAATAATAAACTTAACTAACATATACTTCAACCTCTCAATCTAAAAAGTTATGCAAAATAGAAATCGTCTTTTTTAAATTTTCTAAATAAGCATAGTGTGTTGCTCCATCATAGATTACTACTCCTGCATCTTTGATTAATTTTTCTAATTCATATGCGCGTTCTACAGGTACAGCATCATCATTGGTCCCCCAAACAAGTAAAGTTGGACACTTTATTTTTTTTACTTCTTCTGTAATATCCAAATTGACTGTTTTTACTAATATATCGCGCATTCTAGGACTTGCATTTCGGTAATCGGTAGAACCAATATGACGTTTTGCAAATCCTTCTAATTTATTTAATATTGGTACTTTTTTAAGTGTTTTTAATGTTTTGGTTTTCCATGATAATGTTTGTATTTCTTTTTTAAATGGAGCAGCAAATAATACTAATTTTTCTACGGCATATTTACTTGCATATAATAAACTGATTTTACCACCAAAGGAATGTCCTACAAAAATTGGATTTTCTATTTTTAATTTGTCCAATAATGTATGAATACATTCGACATAATCATCTACTGTCCATATAGTTGTAGGTTCACTACTTTCACCATATCCTGGTAAATCAATAATTATAATATTATGTGTATCTTGTAATGGGTCTGCAATTGGCTTCATCATCTCAATATTTTGTCCCCATCCATGTAAAAATACAATTGGACGTGATGTAGTGCCATATTGTTCGTAATGTATATTCACATCCTGTATTTTCATTTTCATAGCATCACCATATTCATTATAACATTATTTTGCTTATTAATGAACAAAAAAATAAAATTTTACATGCAAATACAGAAATATTTCCATCGACTTCATTTACAAGTTTTTAAAAATGAAATACTTTTTTTATCATTGCATTCTTTTCATATGTACATGTTCTTCTGAATTTACGTTATCTATTTGATCCCAGCCTTCTTGACCAGTATTCATTAATAAAATTTCCTGATGACATTGTTCACATTCTATGGCACGAAAATCTGCCTTATCCAGTTCTTTCATAGAACATAAATAAATATCACCATTATGTCTATAGTAATATCCTTTGTCAACAAATTGTGCATTGAAACAATGATGGGCAAGATTTTGATAGTAATGTTGTATTTGTAGCTCTAATGTTTTTGAAATTTGTGATGGCCTTACTTTTCGAACCAAGCGCATTTTAGAAATGATATCATCTGTATTCATAAGTTCACCCCTTTTCATCATTTTATGAAATAAAAAAAGAAGTTTATAACAAACTTCTTAAAAAGAATCAATATTGACTCTGACACGTCCCATTTGGTTTACATAAGCAGCTGCTTGGACCAACGTACGAATCGCATTTGCAGTTGCTCCACCTTTGCCAATCACAATACCCATATCTTTTTCATCTACGATGACTTGAATTGTTACTGTGTTTTCGTCGCCATCAAATTGTTTTACAGAAACCATATCGGGAACGCTGGCAATACTTTTTACCAAGTATTCTGTTAATGCAACTAAATCCATATTATTTATCCTCTTTTTTCATTTTAGAATAATGAAATTTTTCCATAATTCCTTGTTTTCTCAATAAATCTCTAACAGTATCGGTAGGAATTGCACCATTGTTTAACCATTTTAAAGCAATTTCTTCATCGACTTTAACTTCAGCTGGTTCTGTAATTGGATTATAAGTTCCTACAATTTCAATAAATCTACCATCTCTAGGACTTCTAGAATCTGCAGCTACAATACGATAATATGGTCTTTTTTTGGCTCCCATTCTTTTTAATCTTAATTTTACTGCCATAAAGCACCTCCGTTCACTGATATTCAGTATATCATATTTCAATAGGTGTGTCAACTTATTTATGTTAACACTATATAATATTCGAATTTGGGGTTTTTATGTATCCTTTTGTGCACTTTTCCTAGTCAGTCGCATACATTAAAGTGAGGGGTGATATCGTGGCTTTTAAAGAGATTGTTACCAAAGCAATCATTGGTAAAGGAAAAAAATCATTTCAAAATAACTATACCATTACAACTGAAGCAGAACCAACTACAGTACTTGGATGTTGGGTCATCAACCACAAATTTAAAGGATATAAATCGGGAGAAAAAATTGGTGTAGACGGTTCTTATGATGTAAACATTTGGTATTCTTATGACGGAGATAGTAAAACTACTGTGGTAAGTAAAAAAGTAGATTATAATGATTTATTTAATGTGAAAGTACGTGAAGATGCAGATCTAACAGGTGATACAGATATTATTGTTCGTACTTTAAAACAACCAAATTGTACAAAAGTTAACATTGATGATAATGGTAATATTAATTTTGATATTGAAAAAGAATTAGGTGTTGAAATTGTAGGAGAAACAAAAATGAAAATTGCCATTGAAGATGATGAAGAACCATGGGATGAAATTGAAGATGACGTCGATGATTCTGTTTTAAACGAAATTGAAGAATCTGTAAATCCTGATTATATGCATGAAACCAACGAAACTGATTCTATGAATTCCTAGTTTTCTAATTATGTTGAATCATCCATTTTGGATGATTTTTTTGGTTATAAAATTCTTGTTTATAGAAAAGAACAGTATTTACTGTTCTTTATACTTCTAGTTCATAATCGATACCACTTGATTCGATATCTGTATCATCATATTCTTCTTGTTCTTCTACTGCATTTTCAATGACTTCATCGGGAATTGTGATTTTGTCAATTTCGTTAAACTTAGAAAATGTAATAGACATGGTAAATGCCGTCAATTCAGTATCTTCCTCATCAAAAGATATAACATCCAATAAATCCATTTCCATTTTAGTAATGTAATTTGTTTTTTTATCGATATATAAGTCTACTATTACATCTCCATCGATGGTATAAGTCTCTGTATCACTCTCTACAGTACTCATAGATTCATTTAGCAATTCTTGCATTTTTTCTTTTGTGATTGTGACTTGATAATATAAGATGTTTTTATCATTAGATTCTTTTTTCTCGATGTTTTCACTATTTTCTGTAATGGAAACAATATCATCAAATTCGTCTGCATCTTCACTATATTTTTTTGTCCATGTATCTGCCATTACTTCTTTTGTATATGTGACATTTGGATTTGTTGATGCATCCATATAGCTTTCTGATGTAATAGATATACCAAGTATTTCTGCCACTAATTTCATATAACCTAGTTTGGATTGATTATCCAATTCTAAATCAATCGTAAAAGGTATACTCATTTCTAATCCAGAACTTTTTATTCCCATTTGGATATCCATAGTCATTGCATAATTAGATAATTCTTTCATTTGTTTTCCAGCATTATCTATTATTTCTGCATCTGATAATTTTTTACCACAACCCGTAAATAAGAATACCATCGCAACCACAAGTGCTAACCATTTTGTTTTTTTCATCATTTCATTCCTTTCTATCTATAATTATACATATTTTGCGATTTTTCGCAATAAAAAAAAGTAATTTTACTTTTTAATTTTATAAAAATGAGAAAGGATTTTTGCAAAACGAAATAAAATCAAATTTCCATTATTGATTGCATAATTTTTTCCAATTGCCTTTCCACCGATTGTCAATGCAGCAATAATGGAAGTCATCAATAAGGTTATAAAAAATTTATCTACGGACAACATATTGGATATTGATAAGGCAATCATCGCACCAGCAGAACCTGAAACAACACCACAAATATCACCAATGACATCATTACAAAAAGAAGCAACTTTATCGGCATTCTTTTTCATTTTTACTGCTAGATCTGCTCCTTTTACTTTTCTTGCATTCATAGAGTGAAATGGTTTTTCATCGGCTGCAGTTACGGCAACGCCAATAATATCAAATAAAACTCCAAATAAAATAAAAACAATTACGAGCAAAACTCCAATAATAATATGAACATTTGGAATGGTAAATTCTGAAACGAAGGAAAATGCAAACGAAATCATACATGCTAATATGGTAATGCGAATAATCCAATTCCAATCTGTTTTTTTCTGATTGATTTTCTTTCGACGTGTTTGTACTTTTAAATTTTGAATTTCATTTTTCATATAATTCCCCTTTGGACATAAAAAAAATAAATAATGGCAATCGGTATGGTAAACTTTACGTCTTAAGGTCAAGCAGGATTTCCCCCATTTCTACTTTCCGTTACCAGAGAAGCGGTTCCCCTTGAAAGAAATGGATATATCGTTACCGAATATATGGCTTGATTACCACTGAGTACGCACTGCAATCCCATACCAACAGGCACTCTAGGAGATTTCCTCACCAACACATTTTAGATTAATTCTTTTTTGCAAACGATATTTCAAGTTGCGATATAAAGTATATTTGGCCAAATATACGTTATTTGCTCAACTATCCCAAGTCGTTCACGCAAGACAAGCTACACTACTCGTAAGTTTCCCCACATAGTAGGTTTCATCCTAGGTCGTCACCAGTCCGTCAATGTTGTCATGTATAGGCTGATAACAAGTCTAGGTCTCCGCGAATATTGGGTCGTATTTCATATGCCATTATGAATCGCCCAACATTCTATCTTCCAGCACCCACCCCAAACTGGGCGTAAGAAGCAAGCACCAGAAGTTTCACAGGTATGCTCTTTAGTGGATTTTTAGCCCCACCTTCATCAAAAATGTCATTGACTAGAATAATGTGCCATCAATTTATATAAATATTATATCAAATATTACAATTTTGTCAAATTTACACTATACTCTATTATATGCAAAAACACGTCATAATTTTTCATTTTTTAACTAATAATTTTTTGTTTTTCAAATGCAATCACTGTAGAATCCGTAGATAGTCTCATGTATGTTTCTCTTAGTATATAGTATTGATTTTTATAAAAACAATTACTCATAATTAAATCGATTATTTTATTTTCAATCGGTTTTCTTTGAATTGCAATCGCATACAATTGTTGTTCTGCATTTGTAAGAAATTTTTGCAATTCTTTTTGAACTCGTTTCAATGTTTTCATTTGTTCTGGATATTGACGTAAGAATTTTCTTGTTTCTTGTAATTTTGTTTCCATCTGGATCTTTTGTTTTTCTAATACTTGAATGTCTTCCTGATATTGTCTCATTAATGTATGATATTCTAAATATTCTATATTTCCTGTTTTAGAAATCGTTTTAGCATCATCTTCACTTGTAAAACAAATCGCAGTTTTTAAAATGGATTGCAAGTTTGAATTATGCCATGCAGGTAATTGAAGAAGTTTTTTGATTTCTTTTGAAGTATTTGTTGTGATAAATGGAACAGACATCAGTAATGGTTTCAATTCAGGATCTTCCCATTCTGATAGATTCAATTTTGCCTGTAATTCTTGATTTTTACGTTGTTGAAGTGTTCCATAAATTTGAACAAATTTTAAGAAAACAGAAGATAACATCTCTTTTTCATGCAATTCTTCTTGGTTTATCTTTTGTTTTTCATCATAATATTGTAAAAATAAGAACAATATATTCTTTTTCCCATTTTTTTGATACTGATTTAGTATCATATTAAGAATATTCATCTGCTCTTTTTTTGCTTCTATTTGTTCTGTAATATTTTGTATCATATGAGAATGATTGATAACAGCTTGTTGATGATAAGAACGTTGATTTTCTAGTTCTTTTTCTTTTTGATCATGTCGTTTTAAAGTTAATTTTAAATTACCAACCAAAGAAGTATATTTTTGATATTCTTTATCTTGATTTAATATTGCTTGTAATGCTTCTATTTTTTGATTGTTTTGCGCGATCATTTTTTGACGCTCTGACATCATATATAAACAGTACTTAAGTTTTTCCATAAAAAAGCACCCCTTCTTTTGAGTGCATATTCTAGCATAAATTACGATGGATGTCAAATTGGTTTATTGATAAAATTTAAAGCATGATAACATCCATCAAACTGTTTTAAAAATTCTTCGATTTCTTCTTGGGTTGTATATCCTGATATACTAATTCTAACACTATGGGATGCAACTGCCTCATTTTTAGATAATTCTTTTACAGCCCGGCTGACTGTATGTCCATAGGAACATGCACTTTGTGTAGAAATAAAAATATCTTTTTCTTCTAAAGCATGTAATAGTGTTTCTGGTTTTGTATGCATTAAACTTATATTTAAAATATGCGGAATACAATATTGATTATGATTGATCTCAACATTGGGATATTTTTTTAGATTTTCTATCAGATATGTTGTCATTTTCTCTACTTTTTGATAATTACTATCTAATTCTTCGTTTATCAAACGCAAAGCTTTCGATATGGAGACAATTAAAGGAATTGCAGGCGTTCCTGAACGAAATGATGTGGTACTTTTTCCACCATGAATCAGTGGTTCTAATGTAATTGATTCTTTTTTTATCAGGCAACCAATTCCTTTCATTCCATAAAATTTATGGGCAGAAAAACTAGCTAAATCAATATTTTCAAGTGAGATGTGGATTTTTCCAATACTTTGAGTCATATCCACATGAAAGAAACATTTAGGGTATTTTTTTAAAAAAGTACCGATAGCTTCTACGGGCTGTCTCAAACCTGTTTCACTGTTTACACTCGCGATACTTACTAATATGGTATCATTTGTTAAAAGTTGTTGGAGATGTTCCATATCGACCATTCCATTGGCATCGGTTTTGACAATATCAATCGTAAATCCATGTTTTTCTAAAAAATGTAAGGGTCCATAAATGGAAGAATGTTCTAAATTGGTTGTAATAATATGCTTCCCACGATTCGCATATTGAAATGCAATTCCTTTGATTGCCATATTATTAGATTCACTTGCCCCACTGGTATAAATGATTTCACTAGGTTTACAACCTAAAATGTGGGCAATTTGATTGGTTGCTTGCATTTCTAATTGTTTTGCTTCCACACCTAAACGATGTAAAGAATTGGAATTGGCAAAGACGGTTTTTGTGACTTGTGTAAAACTTTCTAATACTTCATCTCTACAAGGAGTGGTTGCAGAATAATCTAAATAAATCATATTACCCTTCTTTCTATAACATTTTCCATGGTTTTATTTTTGTTTTATCTTTTTCGTATACTTGATATAAGGCAAGTGGTCTTCCATCTTCGGTTACAAATAAAATAACATCTTCTTGATAACGATTTTCTAAAATGGCACCATTTTGGATTTTACATGTTAAAAAGTCATTTACAATTACTTTTGGAAATGGTTTTAATATAGTAGATAAATCGTGGATAGGAACATTCCCATTTTCTATTTGGGATAAAGTAACACATTCTTCTATTGAATAATTTCCTTGTTTGGTTCGTTTTAAAGAAGCCATTGTTCCAATCGTATGTAATTGTTGTGCTAGATCTTCAATTAAACTACGAATATAAGTACCTTTACTGACCATCGTTTTGATTTTGACTCTGGTCTTTCCATTTTCATAAATTGGATCTGATATTATATCCAAATGATAAATTGTGACTTCTCTATTGGGAAGTTCTATTTTTTTCCCTATGCGAGCATATTCATATAATTTTTTACCGTTTATTTTGACAGCCGAATAGATCGGAACTGTTTGCATATATGTTTTAGTCATTTCTTGGCAAGCTTGTTGAATGGCTTGTTTGGAAAGATGTACGTCTTGTTTTTCCACTATATTTCCTGTAATATCTCCTGTATCATTTTTGATACCAAATATAATTTCAGCAATATATTCTTTTTTACTTGCAGTTATGATTTCAACCATTTTAGTAGCAGATCCAATACATAGTACCATGACACCAGTAGCAAGTGGATCCAGTGTTCCTGTATGCCCTACTTTTTTGGTATGTAATAGGTTGCATACTTTATTTACTACATCACGACTAGTCATGCCTGATTCTTTATTAATGAGTAAAATTCCATTCATATCTTCACCTTATAATTTATATTCAAATTCAAAATCTAAAATACGGACTGTATCGCCATCGTTTGCTCCCATTTCACGGAGGCGTTCATCGATTCCCATTTTTCTTAATTTATTGGCAAAACGTGCTGCAGCTTCATCGGTTGAAAATCGTGTCATACGAAGTAATTTTTCGACTTCTTTTCCACGAATCACCCATACATCATCTTCTTTGGTAATGGTAAAAGGTTGTTCATTTTTGAATTGATATAAAATATGACTTTCAAATTGTTGTTCCTCATATAAAGGTTGTTTTTCGATAGTGTCTAATTGTTCTGACAATGCATAAATCACTGGTTGTAATCCTTCTTTTTTCATCGCAGAAATTGGATAAATGGGAATATCTTTTACTTTGGTTTGAAATGTTTTTAAATTTTCTTCTGCACCTTCTATATCCATTTTATTGGCAATGATAATTTGTGGTTTTTCTAGTAAATTGGGATTAAATTGCTCTAATTCATGATTAATCAATTGATAATCATCATATGGATTTCTTCCTTCAAAACCACTCATATCTATGACATGCGCAATAATACGGGTACGCTCAATATGTTTTAAAAAGCGATCGCCCAGTCCTTCTCCTAAAGATGCACCTTCAATTAAACCTGGTAAATCCGCAACTACAAAGGATTTATTTTCAGAAACACGAACTACTCCTAAGTTAGGTGTCAATGTCGTAAAATGATAAGCGGCAATTTTAGGTTTGGATGCAGATATTTGTGAAATTAAAGTAGATTTCCCAACACTTGGCATACCAACTAAACCAACATCAGCAAGTAGTTTCAGTTCTACTTTTACTTTTTTATATTCTCCTGGTTCTCCATTTTCTGCAAAAGCAGGAGCAGGATTGGAACGTGTTGCAAAAGCGATATTTCCGCGTCCACCACGACCACCAAAAGCGACAATACAACGATCTTCCTTTTTGGTTAAATCAGCTATAATTAAATTAGTATCTATATCCGTAATGACTGTTCCCAATGGTACTTTAACAATGACATCTTTGGCATTGGCTCCTTGTTTGGCTTTTCCTTCTCCATTTTGGCCTTTATCCCCTTTAATTACCCTATTATATCGTAAATCAATTAATGTATTTAAACCTTCATCTACTTCAAAAATGATGTCACTACCTTTTCCTCCATTTCCTCCATATGGTCCACCCATAGGAATAAATTTTTCTCGGCGGAAAGCCATACATCCATTCCCACCATCCCCTGCGAATAATTCAATCGTTACCTCATCTACAAACATAGTATCACTCATTTCTAGTTGTTATTATACAGTATTTTAGGCAAAAAAAAAAGATGGTATCCCATTTTATGTTAGATACTGTTAATTTTCATTTGGAAGTCCGCTTTTAACAAAATAACGGCATTAAGTCTGATTATAGTATAATATGTTATGTTT